>JADGBP010000029.1:10902-12491 GCA_015231395.1 Desulfamplus sp.
CAAGAAACGCACTCTTCGCCTTGTTGGCAGCCTCTGCTGCTTTTTCCGCCGCCTTGCGAACGCCTATCTCTTGCTCCAGCTCTGCATAGGAATTTTCAAGACGGGAGGTCATAATATTAAAGGATGCGGCCAGTTCTCCCAGCTCATCATGGATTCTTTGTGCCAAGGGAATCCTGTGGGTTAAGTCTCCCTCGGTCACTCTCATTGCGGCATCCCGTACCGAGATGATGGCACGGGTCAAGCGTCTTGAAAAAAAGATGGCAACTACCAGGCTGAATACCATGACCGCAGAATAGACCATGATCATTCGTTTTTGAAGGTTATACATGGGGGATAGAACATCTTCCACCTTATGGCCTATGAACAGCATCCAGTCCATATTATCCAATGAATTTCTGGATGGATGTTTAAATGCAGCATCAGTAGCAGTACCAGTCATGGCTGGAGGTTTAAATGCAGCATCAGTAGCAGTACCAGTCATGGATGGAGGCTTAAACGCAGCACCAGTAGCAGCGTCACCATCAGCGTCCGCAGCATCAGGTAATAATGTGGCATGGGCATACAGCTTGTCCACGTTACCTTCTTTCACAATTTCATAGCCGGAAGAAGAGGTGGTATTTTTAAAAAAAGGACGAAAGGAGACATCTTCAAAAAAATTAAATGGCTTACTGGAATAGATCAATTTCCCTGAACGGGTCACAACTTTGATGTCGGTGTATTCATGGAGCCGGGTGACTGCCCTTACCTCTCGCATGATCCAGCTGGAGGATATCACTGCTTTCACCACCCCGACTGGCCGGTTTTCCAGATCGTTCAAACGAACCGCAATGATGATGCCGTATCCTTGAATCGACTGGTCATACTGCACTTCAGAAAGATAAATTCCCTCTACCATGGTACGTTGCCACCACTCTTCGTCGGCTTGATAATAATCTTCAATAATGGAAGTCATGGCTACGTTGACCCCATACCGATTGGTGAGGAACACTTCGGAGAAAATGCTCTGGCCCTTGAGACGCTCATAAAAATAGATGAAGATCTCATTGAGAAGCAGAGCGGCATCATTTTGAGCCAACTGCTTCATGGTCGAAATAACAGGGTCAAGGGAAATTTCTCCTTTTTTCTGACACATCGATGAGATGGTGTCCCATAGTGCTGACGGATTTTTTTTCCACAAATCCATCAGCTCCTTTCCGCCAATGGCATTGGGGGAGTTCCACAGCAAATCGGTTGTCTGTTTCCACAGCCCATCGGTGTCTGAGATATGCTGTTCCTGTTCCTGCTTGGGCATCTGTTCAAACCGGCGGCTGGAATCCTCAAGAGCCGTCATGATCTCCTGTCTGGTGGAAAGGTTTTGGAGGGACTCCAGCTTGAACGAGAGAATGCTGACCATCTGATCATGCATCACCTGGGCCATGCGAATCATATTCTGGCCATAGGAGGCTTTCAGGGCGTTGCTGCTCACATTAACGGAATAAAGGCCAAGGGTAGAAAGCATTAGCAGTAGCAAAGCCACAAGAAAGGCGATTTTATCTCGAATACGCATATGCATATAGAAAGTTTACCTGATGTTCTTGATTTGTTTGTAT
>JADGBP010000002.1:0-11520 GCA_015231395.1 Desulfamplus sp.
TTCATGAAAAACTCCTTTTTTGTGTAAATGTTTTTATAAGTGAAAAGAAAATGTCAAGTCACTCAATCTTTTAAAGCTTTTTATATTAAAATCAACCTAATTTCAACAAAATGTGTGGAGGGCTTTTTAAACGTCTGAAGTTGAAAAAGAATTTTGAAAAACCAAGCCCGAACAGCGAAGAATAGAGGCAATGTAAGATGCTATGGAGCCTTTACCGTTTGTACCTGCAATATGGATGGAGTAAAATTTATTTTCAGGAGAGTCAAGACGATTGAGAATACCGGCAATTGTATCCAGTTCAAGTTTGATTCCAAAACGGCCAAGAGCAAACATCTCCTTTAGGCATTCTGAGTATGAAATTGTTTCCATATATTCCTTAATATAAGTTTTGCAGAAATATGAATGAGTTTTGCAGAAAATCTAATAAAAAACGGCAGACATTGCCATAAAAGTTGGCGAATATCTGCCGGATTTTACATTTTAATATGCTTTTCTTGTGATTATTCAGCTAATTAATATGTGTTCTGTTTGTGCCTATTTTTTTCGAGAAGCCGCTATTCTTTGTCTTCTCATTGCTTCTCTCATCTTGCGGCGTCTGTACTGGCTTGGTTTTTCAAAATTCTTTTTCAACTTCAGACGTTTAAAAAGCCCGTCATTCTGAATCTTTTTTTTCAGAATTTTCATGGCTCTTTCAACATCATTGTCAATAACCTTGACAGAGATCTCCTTCAAATGCATCGCCCCTTTCTTGCCCGGCAGTATTTAACTGACAGTTAATTTGTGTATTTTTATATAAAAGCGGTCTATAGCATGATTAGAAATGGTGGGCAAGAAAAAAATTGTGTCACAGAATGAAATCATCAGAGAAAAGATTCTCTGATGATTATCATAATGATCTGCAATTAAATCTATGATTTTAGAACAAACTACTATTTAAAAACAAACTACAACTTTGAAATCAATTCGTTGGTAACAGATTTTAGATCTTTTTCTCCCTGGAGAGTAACGTATTTAATGGAAGCATCATTTTTTGTCAGGTCGCGGAAATAGTAGGCAGACGCGAGTGTTCCATCTTCAGTATTGTAATAGATTGAGTGGCGCTTGTCGATTGCGGCTTCATCCTGGTCATCTGCTCTTGCGGTTAGTGCACCACCGCATACTCGACATTTGTCTCCGTTTGGCTTGATGGCATCAATAAAGATATTATTAGGATGGTTGTTATCATTTTCGCACAGACGGCGTCCCATGATTCTGTCTTTTGCGATTTTTCTGTCAAGAATCATTTCTATGACATAATTGAGTTTAATACCTTCTGCTTTGAGTGAAGCATCAAGTTTTTCAGCCTGTACTTTGTTTCTGGGGAATCCATCAAGCAACCATCCTTTTTGGCAGTCATCCTGTTTCAGGCGGTCAAGAATCATGGGAATGGTAATCTCGTCAGGGACAAGATCGCCTTTGTCAATATAGGCTTTTGCCTGTTTTCCAAGCTCTGTCCCACCTTTTATATTGTCACGGAATATGGCACCGGATTCAATATGGGCAATATTGTATTTGTCTTTAAGAATTGAACCCTGGGTACCTTTACCACTTCCGTTGGGACCAAAAAAAATAATGTTCATGAAAAACTCCTTTTTTGTGTAAATGTTTTTATAAGTGAAAAGAAAATGTCAAGTCACTCAATCTTTTAAAGCTTTTTATATTAAAATCAACCTAATTTCAACAAAATGTGTGGAGGGCTTTTGTATTAAAACCGTTCAACTTTTCTTGACATATGCAAAAAGGTCTGTAATAATAATCATATCATCATCTATTTTCTGAAATGTTTTTCCGAATATTTTTTCGAAAAATCTAAAATCATATATTCAGTCTCCTGCAACAGACTTCCTTTTAAGATACCTAAGTAAAATCAATATTGATATCTCTTAATCATCTTCAAATAGAAAATTTTCAGCAAATTATATGTCATATTGTATTCTCCCGCATAACATGCACAATGCTGCAATATTTTTTGTATATCAATATTATCTTAGATAAAGAACTGCCACAATACCATTTTTCAGACAAACATTCATGACCGATTTTCGGTCATCCCCGGATTATGAAAATCACAATGTGTTTTCACGGTAAACGCTCAAGGCAGTTTTTTTGCCACTCTCGGAACATGAAAACCAAAATATATTTTCACGATAATTTTCACGATAAAATCCAATTCATTTATCCACTTCATTTAAGGTAAACATTCATGGACGGACCTCGACACCCCCGACCATGAAAAGCAAATGTGTTCTCACAGCAAAAACCATTTCAAATCATTCCATATTTTCTATTCACAATAATATGCATTTCTTAAGTCCTTTCAAAATCTGTTTCAAACTAATTAACGGAGTATTTTCATGAATCTTGAAAATCTGCAAAGAATGAAGATTAGCGAGCTTACTGAGCTGGCTAAAAAATATAAAATCAAAGGTATAGGCGGAGTTAAGAAGCAAGAGTTGATTTTTGCCATACTCCAGGCAGCAATTGAGGAGAGCGGACAGATTTATGGTGAAGGTACTCTTGAAATTCTTCCTGATGGATTTGGTTTTCTCAGAGCACCGGATTATAATTATCTTCCAGGCCCTGATGATATTTATGTATCTCCATCTCAGATACGCAGGTTTAACCTGAAAACAGGAGATACTATTTCAGGTCTGGTCAGACAGCCAAAGGATTCTGAGCGATACTTTGCTCTTTTAAAGGTTGAGGCTGTTAATTTTAATAATCCTGAACTTGCTGCTGAAACAATCCTGTTTGACAACCTTATCCCGCTTTACCCTGAAACCAAAATGAATCTTGAATCATCGCATGAGAACTACCCCATGCGTATCATTGATTTGATGTCTCCTATTGGATTTGGTCAGCGTGGATTAATTGTGTCTCCGCCAAGATCGGGTAAAACCATGCTGCTGAAAAATATCGCCAACAGCATGATTGCAGCACATGACCATATTGTTCCCATAATTCTGCTTATTGATGAACGCCCTGAAGAGGTTACAGACATGTCCCGTTCTGTTAACGCGGAAGTAATCAGCTCCACTTTTGATGAGCCATCTGAAAGACATGTTCAGGTTGCGGAGATGGTTCTTGAAAAGGCAAAAAGAATTGTTGAACAGGGAAACGACGTGGTTATTCTCCTTGACAGCATTACCCGTTTAGCAAGAGCCTATAATTCTGTAATGCCTCCTTCTGGCAAGATTTTGTCTGGAGGTGTTGATTCAAATGCATTGGACAGACCCAAACGTTTTTTTGGTGCTGCAAGAAATATTGAGGATGGTGGAAGTCTTACCATTATTGCAACGGCACTTGTTGATACTGGAAGCCGTATGGATGAGGTTATTTTTGAGGAGTTCAAAGGAACCGGCAATATGGAACTTGTGCTTGACAGGAAGCTTGCGGACAGAAGAATTTTCCCTGCCATTAATATCAACAAATCAGGCACAAGAAAAGAAGAGCTGCTTCTGGACGCTCAAACTCTGAATCGTGTCTGGATACTCAGAAAGCTCCTTTCCAATTTAAATTCTGTTGACAGCATGACATTTTTACTTGAAAAAATGCAGGGGACAGAGCATAATAAAGAATTTCTTGAATCAATGAATTCATAATTTTATTGAAATTTTATTGAATGAATTCAAACTGATAAGATGATAATTCTGATGATTAAATTTATAAAAACTAAGGAGTGAGTGGTATGAAAAAAGATATACATCCGGAGTACAAAAGAACTCCATCTTCCTGTGCCTGTGGCAGCATTTTGGAAGTTGGTTCAACAAAAGAGAATATAAAAACGGAAATCTGTGCCAAATGTCATCCATTTTTTACAGGAAAACAAAAACTTGTAGATACTGCGGGAAGAGTTGACCGTTTCAGGAAAAAATATGCTGGATTTGATATGCTGGCTGAATCAAAAAAATAAATAATATGTTTTGCATCGCAGGGGAATCAGGTGTTTAATACCTGTTTCCCTTTTGACTTTCTGGGTAGAGAAGATACTGAATAGCAGACACAAGACAAGGCATCTGAATCATGATAAATAAATTACTGGGCATTGAAGAGCGTTTTATCAAGCTGGAGCAGCTTTTGGGTGACCCTGTCGTCATTGCTGACCATGCAAAATACCAGAAATGTCTTAAAGAGCATGGGGAGTTGAGCAAGCTTGTGATGGCTTTCAGGGAACACAAGAGTGTTTTGATAGAAATTGCCGAAGCAAAGGAGCTTTTAAAAGACAGCGATTCTGATATCAGAGAGATGGCAAAAGATGAGCTTGATTCCCTTGAACTGAAAAAAGAGCGGTTTGAATCTGAATTAAAACTGATGCTGATGCCAAAAGATCCAAGAGATGAAAAAAATGTGATTCTTGAGATAAGAGCTGGAACAGGCGGTGAAGAAGCTGGGCTTTTTGCTGCGGATCTATTCAGAATGTATTCAAGGTATGCAGAAACAAGGGGCTGGAAGGTTGAAATTATTGAAAGCAACAGCTCTTCTGCCGGAGGCTTCAAAGAGATTGTCGCCATGATTCGGGGAAAAGGTGCTTTTAACAGTTTCAAATATGAAAGTGGAATACACAGAGTCCAGAGAGTTCCTGAAACAGAAGCTCAAGGCAGGGTACACACTTCGGCGGTTACAGTGGCTGTTCTTTCAGAAGCAGAAGATGTAGAACTTCAACTGAACCCTGCTGATATCAGAGTTGATGTTTTTCGTTCATCAGGACCTGGAGGGCAGTCTGTTAATACAACCGATTCGGCTGTCAGGGTTACGCATTTGCCAACAGGTATCATTGCCACCTGTCAGGATGAGAAATCCCAGATAAAAAACAAAGTGCAGGCTATGAAAGTTCTTAAAGCCCGTATTCTTGATGCTATGGTTCGAGAACAGGATGAGAAACGGGCTGCCCAGCGTAAAGATCAAGTTGGCTCTGGCGACAGAAGTGGTCGTATCAGAACATATAATTTTCCGCAAGGCAGAATGACTGATCACCGTATTGGCTTAACTCTTTATCGTCTTGAGAGCGTCATGTCCGGTGATATTCAGGAGATTGTTGACGAACTCAAAACCTATTATCAGGCTATTGCTTTAAAAGAAGCTCAATGAGTCCATATTTAGACAAAGCAGGTATTTCCTCAGACGTAACAGGTATTCTTTCAGACAAAATTGCTATTTCCTCAGACACAATAGGTGTTCCTTCCGACACAACAGGTATTTCTTTAGACGAAACTGCTATCTTCTCAGACAAAACTGCTATTTCCTCAGACACAACAAGTATTTCTTCAGTTAAAACAGGCGTTCCCCCTAATACAAAAGATTCTGCTTTGTGGACAATCCTCAAGTTAATATCATGGACAGATGGCTATTTAAAATCATTTGATATTGACAGTCCGAGGCTGACCGCTGAAATCCTGTTGTGCCACGTATTAGATATTCGCAGACTGGATCTTTATCTTCAGTTTGACCGCCCCTTGAACAAGAACGAACTTGCCAAATACAAATCCCTCATTAAAAGAAGAGTAAAAAAAGAACCTGTAGCTTACATTACCGGCATCAAAGGCTTTTGGGATTCGCAATTTAGCGTCACGCCTGATGTTCTGATTCCAAGACCGGATACAGAGATTCTTGTGGAAACAACTCTTGCTTTGATTGAATATAAAAGAAGGCGAGAAAGTGAAGTGGAAATAGAACGGAAAGCAAAAGAAGATAATGCTGTAGAAAACAAAGAGGTTAAAAAAATCAGGGTTCTTGAGCTTGGTACAGGCTCCGGTGCTGTGATTATATCTCTTGCCAGGGCAAATCCTGATATTCTGTTTTATGCAACCGACATATCACCACAAGCGATTATAGTTGCCAGAAAAAACAGCTTCGGAGTTTCGTCATCCGATTCAGTGCCCTTGGCGGGTTTGACAAATCTGTTTTTCCTCACAGGCTCATGGTTTTCACCCATCAAGCACGGCATAAAATTTGACTTTATAGTTTCAAATCCTCCTTACATTCCCACAGATGATATTAAAAGTCTTCAGCAGGAAGTCCGTGATTATGAACCATTGCTGGCATTGGATGGCGGACATGAAGGTATCTCTTGTTTAAGAGATATTATGGAATCTGCGTCTGACTATCTTGAATCGGACGGGGTACTTCTGTTGGAAATGGGCTTTGATCAGAAACAAAAAGTTGAACATGAGGCTGTAATTATTTCACGATATGACACGCCCGAGTTTTTAAAAGATTATGCAGGGCATGACAGAGTAGTGATTCTGAGAAAGAAAATAAAAAATATTGAAAATAAAAACAAAATTTGATAAATGTCCAAAGATTTTTTGATTGTGGAGACACGCAGTCTTAATTGTGGAAACAGCCTCTTAATTGTGGAAACAGCCTCTTGATTGTGGAAATAACCATTATCGTGTAGTTGATTGTGTGTAGATTATGTAGTTAATTGTAATTGAAATATTGATTTAAGTTGTAGTGATATCGCTGTGATGGCGAGCATCTCTCACACTTCCTGACTTGATTTCAGGTGCCTTTGTTATCTTGTTTGCGTATATGTGCAAAAAACATAAGCAGCTTTACCGTAATTATTGCAGAATTGAAATTCTTCAATAAGAAATTATGTGCAATTTAGAGAAGGTTGATATCAGGTATGACGGAAGTGGCGGTAAAACCTTTAATTATTTTATGGAGAAAAAAATGGCATACATATCAATGAGGCAGCTCCTTGAAGCAGGAGTTCATTTTGGTCATCAAACCAGACGCTGGAATCCCAAAATGAAAAAGTATATTTTTGGTGCGAGAAATGGCATTTACATTGTTGATCTTCAGCAGACAGTCAAGATGTTCCGAGATGCTTATGATTTTGTTGTAGATGTAGCTTCTCAGGGCAAAAGTGTACTTTTTGTGGGAACAAAAAAACAGGCCAGAGAATCAATTTACGAAGAGGCAAACCGTGCGGAAACCTTCTATGTTCAAAACAGATGGCTTGGCGGAATGCTGACAAACTTTCAGACAATCAAGAAAAATATCAGCCGGTTTGAATACCTCAACACCATTGAAAATGATGGAACGATTGAAGATTATCCAAAAAAAGAACGGGCACAGATGTTCAAGGAGAAAGCAAAACTTGAGTCTGACATTGGCGGTATCAGTAAAATGAAGAGTCTGCCAGGAGCTATTTTCATCATTGATCCAAAAAATGAGACTATCGCTGTCAATGAAGGCAAACGACTGGGTATTCCCATTATTGCAGTAGTTGATACAAACTGTGATCCTGATGATATTGACTTTGTAATTCCTGGTAATGATGATGCAATTCGTTCTATTCGTCTGTTTACGTCAAAAATTGCTGATGCCTATATTGAAGGCAGAGAGAAATATGAAGAGCGGCGTCAGGCTGGTTCAGATAAAAATGAGTTTGCGAGAGAGGATGAAAAACCAGACTACAGCGATGAAGGTTCAGAGAGAATGTTGATTGCCGATGGTTCCGATGGTCCTGTAGTAGAGAAAATCAGAAGAAAACCAGCCGGAAGATAGTTCCGTTGGTAAAAAAAATCAGAAGAAAACCAGTAAGTATAGTTTTCAAGTATAGTTTTCCAGATAATTAAATCTATTGGCAAAAGTAGGGGCAATCCCTTGCGGTTGCCCTTCTTCAAAATTGAGATACCAAAATATTTTTCTGGAAGTCTATAGAAGATAGTTTAGCTGGCGAAAACAAAGAAAAAACCAGCGGGAAGAATAAATTTCCGCTGGTTTTAGAATATATATTTTAAGGAGAGATTTAAAAATGGCTGAAATTACAGCAGCAATGGTTAAAGAACTGCGGGACCAGACGGGTTCTGGCATGATGGACTGCAAAAAAGCACTGGCAGAGACCAATGGTGATCCTGAAAAAGCATTGGATTTCCTGAGAAAAAAAGGGCTTGCCAAAGCACAGAAAAGGGCTGGCAGGGCAACTTCGGAAGGAATGATATACTCTTATATTCATGCCGGTTCAAAGCTTGGCGTTATGGTTGAAATTAACTGCGAATCTGATTTTGTTGCAAAATCAGATTCTTTTCAGGAATTTGCAAAGAATGTGGCAATGCATATTGCTGCATCCAACCCCGGAGGAATCCATCCTGAAGATATTCCCGAGTCGGTTGTCAACAGAGAGAGAGAAATATACAGGGCACAGTGCCTTGAGCAGGGTAAACCGGAAAATATTGTGGATAAAATTGTTGAAGGTCAGGTTCAGAAATTTTATAAGGACTCCTGCTTGATGAGTCAGTCTTACATAAAAGATCCAAAGAAGACAATTGCTGAAATGACGACAGAAGCTATTGGAATAATTGGTGAGAATATCCAGATAAAAAGATTTGTAAGATTTCAGTTAGGAGAATAACCTTTTGGAAAACAAGCCTGAATTTGAGAGAGTTCTTATTAAACTGAGTGGTGAAGCACTCATGGGAGATCAGGGATTTGGCATCAAGCCGGAGATGATCAATTATGTTGCAGAGGAGATTGCTCAGGTACACGCTCTTGGATTGCAGGTATCTATGGTTGTAGGTGGAGGAAATATCTTCAGGGGAGTGGCTGGAAGTTCTGCCGGAATGGACAGGGCATCAGCAGACCATATGGGAATGCTGGCAACTGTTATCAACTCCCTTGCCCTCTCGGATGCACTTGAAAAACATAATGTCCCTACAAGGGTTCAATCTGCCATCACCATGAATCAGGTGGCAGAACCCTTTATCCCCAGGCGTGCTGCCCGACATCTTCAGAAGGGCAGAGTGGTTATTTTTGCTGCGGGTACAGGCAACCCCTATTTTACCACAGATACGGCTGCTGTGCTCAGAGCAAAAGAGATGAATGCACAAATTCTGTTCAAGGCTACCAAGGTTAATGGAGTTTATGACAAAGACCCTGTCGTTCACAGCGATGCTGTTTTCATAAAAGAGATTTCATACATGAAAGTTCTTGAACAGCAACTCCATGTCATGGATATGACAGCCATCTCTCTTGCCATGGATAATAACTTGCCCTTACAGATCTTTGATCTGAATGAGAAGGGTAATATTCTGGGAGCGGTGTGCGGCAGAGATATTGGAACCAGAATATACAATAATTAGATTTAAGTCTCCGGTTTGTCCAGAACAGATTAATTATAAGCAGAGGAGAGCGGTACATGATAAAGGAAGTTTTTGAGGAAGTTAAGGACAGAATGGAAAAATCTATCAAAAATCTTGAAAAGGATATGACTCGAGTTCGTACTGGCAGAGCGTCGGTTTCTATTCTTGATGGCGTAAAAGTAGATTATTACGGCACCTTGACACCCCTGAGTCAGATGGCATCCATTGCAGTACCCGAAAGCAGACTTATCACAGTTCAGCCTTGGGATGTTAGTGCGATTAAAGAGGTTGAAAAAGGCATTTTAAAAGCCAATCTTGGATTGACACCATCCAGTGACGGTAAAATTGTGAGAATATCCATTCCACCACTAACCGAAGATCGAAGAAAAGAGATTGCCAAAGCTGCACATCATACCTGTGAAGATTCCAAAGTCGCAGTCAGAAACATCCGCAGAGATGCTAATGATACCTTGAAATCACTTCAGAAGAACGGAGATATATCTGAAGATGAAAATTTTAAGGGACAAAAACAGATTCAGGATATGACTGATCAATACATAGCTAAAATTGACAAGATATATTCGAGCAAAGAGAAAGAGATCCTTGAAGTATAATTCACCTAATAACAATACTAACAAGCCTGACAATATTGATAAGTCCAACAATACTAACAAGCCTGACAATATTGATAGGTCTAACAATACTGACAAGCCTCATAAACCTTATGAAGGTATTGATTTATCCCGACTGCCTAAGCATGTGGCAATCATCATGGACGGCAATGGCAGATGGGCAAAAAAAAAGCTGATGAATCGGGTGATCGGGCATGAAAAGGGTTCTGAAACTGTTCGATCCATTGTCACCTCATGCCGCAAACTTGGAGTTGAGGTACTTACCCTGTATGCTTTTTCCACTGAAAACTGGGCAAGACCCAAAGCAGAAGTGGCAGCTTTAATGTTATTGCTTAAAAAATTCGTAATCTCTGAACGGGACGCCCTGCATCAACAGGGTATCCGTTTGGAGGTCATAGGGCAGAAACAGAAACTACCTGAAGATGTGCGGCAAGAGCTTGATGCTTCTATGTCATACACATCAAGAAACAGAAAAATGTGTCTCAATCTTGCACTGAGTTATGGCGGCAGAGAAGAAATTGCACATGCTGTCCGAAAAATCGCTTCAAAAGTTAAAAAGGGTAAACTCGCCCCTGATAAAATTACGGAAGAGATCATTGCCCAGCATTTATATACCAGAAAACTGCCTGACCCTGACATGTTGATAAGAACTGGTGGAGAGATGAGACTTAGCAATTTTCTCCTTTGGCAGGCTTGTTATGCTGAATTTTTTTTTACTGAAACACTGTGGCCTGACTTTACCGAACAGGAGTTTCTTGAGATGGTCAAGGAATACCAGAATCGTGACCGCCGATTTGGAAAGGTTGTATGCTCCTCAAACGATTTATCACAGCATTAGTTTTAATCCCTCTTTTACTCCTCATTTTACTTAAAGGCGTGCCCCTTGCCTTTACGCTTCTGGTGTTACTCATTTCTATTGCAGGTATGATCGAGTATTTCAGGATCACATCATCAATATTAACCAATTATTCTCAAACTCAAACTCCTCAAAAACAGTTTCAGGATCACAATCAAGATCTCTTGAATAACGATGATCTCTTGAATAAAGATGACCGCTTAAATAAAGATGATCTCTTGAATAAAGGTCATGCTCAAGACTCTGTTCTGTTTAAAGCAAAATTCATAGCTTATATTATATCTGCACTTATTATAAGTGCTGCTCATGCAAATTCTCTTTCAATGATTCTTCTTGTACTGACTTTAAATTTGATGGCTATGTCTCTTGTTGCGGTTCTGGAATTTAAGTCGTCCCCATCAATTCTTGACTGTGTGGCTGAACAGATACAGGGTGTAGTTTATATCCCTCTGTTTCTTTCATTTCTGGTTTTACTTAGAAACAGTCCCAATGGAGCACACTGGGTTGTATGGCTATGGATTGTTATAGGTCTCAGCGATACGGGAGCTTATTATGTGGGATCCAATTTTGGAAAAAACCCTCTCGCAAAGCATGTAAGCCCCAAAAAAACCGTGGAAGGTGCCCTTGGGGGAATTGGTACAGCAGCTCTCGGTGGAGTTGTATATGGATTGATTTTTATTGATGAAGTATCTTTTCCGGTCTCTTTGCTGTTTTCCATTGTGGCTGCTGTTTCAGGGCAACTGGGAGATCTTTTTGAATCAGCATTGAAGCGGGTTGGTGGGATTAAAGATTCTGGCACCATGCTTCCGGGTCACGGGGGCATTTTGGATCGCATTGACGGACTTATCTTCGCAGCACCGGTGGCATATCTGTTCAAGGTGTTTATTATATGAAAGAGATCAAC
>JADGBP010000002.1:11619-23863 GCA_015231395.1 Desulfamplus sp.
ATTTCATAACCAATACTCCCAATTTTACAACCAATACTCCCAGTTGTACAATAAACAGAAAACGTCTTTCAATTCTTGGTTCTACCGGCTCCATCGGCAGAAATGCCCTTAAAATTGTCGCTATGCATCCTGATAGATTTGATGTGACTGTGCTTGCCGGAGCAAACAATGTCAATCTTCTTGCGGAGCAGATAAAAATTTTCAAGCCTGAAATCGCTGTTGTTCTAAATAGTGAACGGGCAGATATGTTGAGATCCGTGTTGTCTGCCAATAGTTTGCCTGATTGTCATAAACATGACTCAAGCAGTTATGGTTCAAACGAATATGATTCAACCGTGCATGATTTAAAATATTCCAACTTGCATGATGTGAAGATTTTATGGGGAGACAGTGGTTATGTTTTGGCTGCTTCCCATGAAAATGTGGATACAGTATTGCTGGCTATGGTTGGGGCATCCGGTCTTATGCCGGCACTTGCCGCCATTGATGCCGGTAAACATATTGCCCTTGCGAACAAAGAGACACTAGTTATGGCGGGCGAGATTGTCATGGCACGGGCAGCGGAAAAAGGAGTGACTATCTATCCGGTTGACAGTGAGCACAGTGCCATTTTTCAATGCATTGAGGGAAACCGTACCAAAGATCTGAAAAAAATTTTCCTTACTGCATCTGGCGGTCCTTTCAGAACCACTCCACGGGAAAAATTTAAAGATATCAGACCTGAAGATGCCCTGAATCATCCCACATGGAGAATGGGCAGCAAGATCACCATTGATTCTGCGACTCTGATGAACAAGGCTCTGGAGATTGTGGAGGCAGTGAGGCTCTTTAATATTGATGTTTCTGATATTGAGGTGCTTGTGCATCCTCAGAGCATTGTTCACTCTATGGTTGGTTTTAATGATGGGTCTGTAATGGCTCAGATGGGCATGCCAGATATGAAGGCTGCAATATCATACGCGCTATCCTGGCCCGAACGTCTGGATCTTCAACTTGAGCTTCCAGATTTTGTGGCTTTGGGTTCGCTCTGTTTTGAGCCGCCTGATAAAGAGAAGTTTCCGTCCCTGAACTTTGCTGTTCAAGCATGTAACGAGGGTGGTACCCTTCCTGCGGTGATGAACGCCGCCAATGAGATCGCGGTTAATGCATTTTTAAATCATCAGATTGATTTTCCCGAAATATTCATTGTCATTGAAAAAACCATGAAGATGCATAAAGTCATAGGCAGAAGAGATGAAAAAAATATGTATGAAAATAGTTCGGGTGAATACGAAACCGTGCCTTGTGAAACCGAGAATCAGAAAACTTTGTCTTGTGAAACCTTAACGCACGAAACTATGATTCAAGAAATTATACCTCACGATAATCTAACTCGTAAAACCATAACTCACGATAATATAACTCGTAAAACCATAACTCACGATAATATAACTCGTAAAACCATAACTCACGATAATATAACTCGTAAAACCATGAATCACGAAAACCTAACTCGTAAAACCATGACTCGCAAAAACCTGACTTACACACTTGACGATGTAATCAAGGCTGACAAATGGGCAAGAGAAACAGCAATCCTGCTGATTAAAAAAGGAATCTGAAAGGAATATTATGAGCTATTCAATATTTGCATTTGTTATTGTTCTTGGAATTCTTGTGTTTTTCCATGAACTCGGACATTTTCTGGTCGCCCGCTTTTTTGGCGTGGGTGTGGAGACTTTTTCCTTAGGGTTTGGTCCTAAGATTTACAAACGGAAAGTGGGATTGACAGAGTACTGCATCTCCTTGATACCCCTTGGCGGGTATGTAAAAATGGTTGGAGAGGAGCCAAAGGAAACCATTGCACCTAAAGATATTGAACTCTCCTTTAGTCAGAAAACTTTATTTCAGAAGTCCATGATTGTCGCAGCAGGACCTCTATTTAATTTTTTTCTCGCTTTTCTTATTTTTTACATTATTGCCCAGTTTTCAGGACTCTATATTCTAAAACCTGTGGTCGGAGGCGTGGGGGAAAACACTCCTGCACATGCCGCGGGAATTCTTGCAGATGATATCATTCAGTCAGTACAGGGAAAACCAGTTAAGTCATGGGATGAATTGGTTGATATTATTGGTAATGGAACAGGAATGCCTCTTGAAATCATTGTCTTAAGAAAAGAGGCGGTTGTTTCTGTAATGGTGACCCCTGAGCTCAAAATTGTCAAAAATCTTTTTGGTGAAGATCAGAATAAATATATGATCGGCATATCTGCCAAGTCTGGAGAGATAGAACATATTCCATTGAACCC
Organism: Desulfamplus sp.; assembly: GCA_015231395.1. Lineage (GTDB taxonomy): Bacteria > Desulfobacterota > Desulfobacteria > Desulfobacterales > Desulfobacteraceae > Desulfamplus. The sequence continues at coordinate 13,908 of JADGBP010000002.1, forward strand.
GTTTCAGGCTATTGCAGAGGGAGTGAAACAGACATGGGAAATCTCCTCTCTTACCATTATATCAGTGGTCAAGATTTTTCAGGGAACAGTCTCCACAGATACTCTTGGCGGACCAATCATGATTGCACAGATGGCGGGCCAGCAGGCAAAGGCAGGTATTGTCAATCTTGCTTTTTTTATTGCCATGCTTAGCATAAATCTTGGAATTATAAATCTATTTCCTGTACCGGTGCTTGATGGCGGTCATCTGTTTTTCTTTGGCATTGAGGCTATTACCGGCAAAGCAACCAGCGATAAAGTCCGCGAAAAGGCGAATCAGGTTGGAATTGCACTGCTGGTTGCTCTGATGGTATTTGTTTTTTATAATGATATCATAAGAATTTTTAATGGCGGGTAAATTTTTTCATTCAGGAATTTCAATCCTGCAATTATTGCAGTCATGGATTGACCATCATATTGAAATTCCTGAGTAAATAATTTTGTAGAATTATTATCGTTAAGATACAAATGCTTTGTATTGTTGGTCCTCTGAAAGAATATGATTAACAAGCCAATTTTCGATGACTTTCATAATTTCTGAATTGAGCATTAAGATTCCATTTTCACAATCATCATACATACGATTTAATTGTACCATAAAAGTTTGATGTAGTAGCTTATGTCTGACTAAGTCGGGATAACCGATTTTTTCCATATAGGCTTCTTCAAATGCAAAATGCATTTTACTATATTCACGCATTGCATTGAGTGCATCAGAACTTAAAGTTGATATTTCTTTATAAACTCCGCTCATCATTTTATCATGGGAAGTATTAAAAATTTCAATCCACTTTTGATGCTGATTGTCAATCTCTGAGTGTCCAACGCTAAAATTCTCTGACCATAGTATTTTCGACACGGAATTTTCCTTTATTATTATGTTATATTATTCAGGAATTTAAATCCTGTAATAATTGCAGCAACGCTGCTTATGTTCATTTTCCAGATAATTAAATAGGCAAGAGTAGGGGGCAACCTTTGCGGTTGCCTTTCTTATATACGCTTGGCTTTCTTCTTGCGGTTGCCTTTATTATATACGCCTTGCTTTCTTCTTGCGGTTGCCTTTATTGTGGGGGGAGGTGGCTTTCAAAATATCCCGAGTTTGCTGTTGAAGATAGTCATTCTGATAATAAATTTACAAAATTTCTAATAAGCCGTTTTCCCACACCGGTCATGATGGATTCAGGATGAAATTGCACTCCGAATGTGGCATGCTCTATATGACGAATTCCCATGATTTCGCCATCTTCCGCTTTGGCTGTTACTGTCAGACAGGCGGGAATCGTATCTTCAGACACTGCAAGGGAGTGATATCGCATGGCGGCAAAAGGTTTTTTGATTCCCGTAAAGATAAACTGCTCGTCTCCTGTCACCATTGATGTTTTGCCATGCATTATTCTTTTTGCCTGAATGATATCGCCACCAAATGTATAGGCAATTGCCTGATGCCCAAGGCATACGCCAAGTATTGGCATTTTACCTGAAAAGTGTCTGATCGCATCAACTGAGATACCCGCGTCTTCAGGACGTCCGGGACCCGGAGAGATAACAATTCCATTTGGTTTTAAGGCTTCAATTTCTTTAATGGTAATTTTGTTGTTTCTGAAGACATCAACCTTAGCACCGGACTGCATTATATAGTGGACAAGATTAAAGGTGAATGAGTCATAATTGTCAATTACAGTTATCAGCGTCATGACCTGCCTCCACAGTTATCTGTTCCGGAGTTCATCAGAGCAAGTTTGAGAGCACGCTCCACACTTCTGGCTTTATTCACACACTCCTGATACTCTTTTTCAGGGTCTGAATCAGCCACAATGCCAGCTCCTGCCTGAACCGTCATTTTTCCATAGAGCCCACTTTTGCTGTGTTTCTCTACAGTCGCTGTTTTCAAGTTTTTCTCTACAGTCGCTGTCTTCAAATTTTTCTCTACAGTCGCTGTCTTCAAATTTTTCTCTACAGTAGCTGTTCTTATTGTGATAGCCAGATCCATATTGCCTGAAAAGGATATATATCCAGCTGCACCGCCATAGATACCGCGAGGGCGTTTCTCCATATCTGAAATAATTTCCATTGCCCTTATCTTTGGTGCTCCTGAAAGAGTTCCCGCCGGAAAGGTTGCACGCAGCAGATCCCATGCGTCAAAGCTATCCTTCATTTCACATGTGATGTTGGAGACAAGATGCATCACATGAGAATATCGCTCCACAAACATAAGATCCGTCACCTGCACTGTACCCACTTCAGCTACTCTTCCAAGATCATTTCTGCCAAGATCCACAAGCATCAAATGCTCGGCACGCTCCTTTTCATCATTTAAAAGCTCATCGGCAAGAGCTCTGTCCTCCTGCTCATTTTTTCCTCTTGGTCTGGTACCTGCAATGGGGCGAAGCGTGGCTGTCCGGTTTTCTAAACGTACCATGGTCTCAGGAGATGAGCCGGCAATGGCAATCTCCTCAAAATTCATGAAAAACATGTATGGTGAAGGATTGATGTATCTTTGTGCTCTGTAAAGCATCACCGGATCCACAGGAACATTGGATGAAAATGGTTGGGAATAGACAGCCTGGATAATATCACCGGCAACTATATGTTCTTTTATCTTCTTTACGCCTTCAATATAGGTATCATGGTCAGTTTCTGGAGTAAGTGAAAATTCTATATTTGTTGTATCGGAAAATCCCATCATCTTGTTATCTGAGGCAGAAGTGATATCAGGGGCAGAGGTGATATCAGGGGCAGAAGTAATATCAGGGACAGAGGTGATTTGCTGTGTAAACTGTTGTGTAAAAGGATCACCTATTTTTTGTATTATTTTTTGCAAATGGTCGCATGATTCCTTATAACAGATATTTGCATCTCTGTTTTGAGTATGACAGATACTCATGCATGTAAGTGTATGGTTCATGTTATCAAAAATAATCATGGCATCTGGAATGATAAAATGTGCATACAGTCTGTTTTCCTCAAGCATGGAGGGAATCTCTTCAAAAAAGGAGACCATTTCATAAGTCATGTAACCGGTAAGTCCGCTCCAAAACCTTGGCAGATCGGTTATATCCGCAGGATTATACCGTGATGTAATCTCTTTGAGAGTATGGAGAGGATCTCCGTGGTGAATTATATCTGTAATTTCACCATTCTCTTCAAAAGCAACATGTTTGGCAAATACCTTAACGTGGCTTCTGGCAGAAAGACCCATAAAACTGTATCGTGCCCAGTGTTCTCCGCCTTCCACACTCTCCAGTAGAAACAGCTCTTTTTCAGGAGAATGGAATTTTTGAAGAATGGAAACCGGAGTTTCAGTATCTGCGAGAATTTCCGCACACACCGGTATGACGTTATGTTTCAGGGCAAGTTCACTGAAATCTTCCTTACAGGGGTATTGTTTTAAAATCATATTTTCTATCCAGAATTTTTTGAAATTTGAGTTTAAAATTTGATAATTTGATGACTGATTACAATTTGGCATTAATTTTGTCAAGGGCTTTGTTTCTTCTTATAGAAACAAAGCAGACTTCTTTCTTCTTGACATCCATTTAAAAAGAATTGAATAAGAAAGAGGAATTTCTATATTCAGGCACTGCAAAATCTTAACATTTAGAAGGCAAAATCTTAACATTCAGAAGGCAGATTCTATAATCTGTTCCTCGTGATAGAACCTAAACTTGTAATTAAATAATGAGGATAAAATGGACAAACTGTCAACAATAACAGCAAAAATAGATCCGATATTAAAAGCGGAAGTCGAGATCATTTTTCAAGACATGGATTTGTCAATGAATGATGCTATTAATCTTTTTCTTGTTCAGGTAAAACGCTGTAACGCTTTGCCGTTCGAGACAGGAGTACCGAATAAACAAACTGATGAAGCAATCAATCAAGCAAGAAAAGGAATCGATATGATTGTATGTGACAATGAAAATGACATGTTTAAAAAGTTGGGAATATAATGCTCAAACCAGTTTATTCAAAACGATTTGAAAGAGATGTCAAAAGAATCGTTAAACGTGGAAAAAATGTTGAAAAGTTAAAAGAGATAATTCGCAGGCTTATACATAAGGAAATACTGGAAAAACGCTATTGCAATCATCCCCTTAAAGGTGATTATAATGATTGCTTTGATTGTCATATTGAACCTGACTGGATATTGATATATCGCACGGAAGAGGATTATATCCAGTTTCTGAGGACAGGTTCGCATGCGGATTTGTTCAAATGATTTTAATATACCCGCCGGTTGCCAAAATATCAGAACCACCACCAGGAGTTGCAATCCTTTCAGGGGCACTCAAAGAACATGGCATTGACTGCAAAGTGATTGATGCAAATATAGAAGGGATGCTGTGGCTTGCCCGATCTTCTGTCGCCTTATGCTCACTTTCTGCCAGTGAATCTTCCATACTTGTATCACAATCCAAAGTTGACAGCTGGAGCAGAAGAGCAATTACTCATTTTGACCGGAACATCTCTGAACTGAAGGATATAAGATTATATAAAAATATTGCAAAATATCGCCAGAAAGTTATTGATCTGAACAAAGTAATATCTATTGCTCCTGGTTCGCGATTTAAAGTTTCCATTTCCGATTACACTGACTCTAATCTGACCCCTGTAAAAAGTCAGGATTTGCTAATATCTGCAAGTGAATACAAGGAAAATTTATTTTACCCCTTTTTTGAAAGCCATCTTGCACAAGAAATTGAAGCACATTCTGCACGAAAAATTGAAACACATCCTGCACAAGAAATTGAAACGCATCTTGCACAAGAAATTGAAACACATTCTGCACGAAAAATTCAAACGCATCCTGCACAAACAATTGAAGCTTATCAAGACAGAGAACCTCAAAACAAAAAATCTGAAGATCATTATATCGGGATATCTTTGTGTTATCTGAGTCAGGCACTTACCTCCTTTGCCCTTGTCGGCTGGATACGTGCACGATTTCCTGAAAAGAAAATCGTGATGGGTGGAGGACTTGTAACATCATGGATGAGTATGCCTACATGGAACGATCCATTTAAAGGTCTGGTTGACTGTATGGTAAAGGGCAGGGGAGAGGAGCCTCTTATCAGCCTGTGCGGTGGAGGTGGTATAAGTCTTTTACCTGACTTGGAAGTTGAACAAATCTGCAGAAGACCTGACTTGAGCAAAAGATCTAACTTGAAAGCTAAACAAAGCTATAGACCCAATTTTGATTTTTGCAACTGGGATCAATACATTGCCCCTGGACGGATTCTTCCATTCAGAACCGTCAGCGGATGCTACTGGAACAAGTGTCGCTTCTGCCCAGAAAAGGCAGAAGGCAACCGTTATAGTCCGGAGAAAAACAGAAATCTTTTAGAAAATTTGTGCCACCTTGTTCATAAATATCAGCCTGATTACATCCATTTTATTGACGATGCCATCCCCCCCTCTTTTTTAAAAGCACTTGTTTCACAAAATACCGTTTCAAAGAATCCAGTCTTACAAAATACTGTTTCAAATGACTCTATCTCACAAAATATGAGTTTCCCTTTTTTTAAATGGTATGGTTTTGTAAGATTTACAAAAGAGCTTGCTGATCCTGAATTCTGCCATGCTTTATACCGTTCTGGATGCAGGCTTTTAAAACTTGGGCTTGAGTCAGGGGATCAGGCAGTTCTTGATAAAATGGAAAAGGGGACTGATCTTAATCTTGCATCAAAAGTATTGACATGCCTTAAAAATGCAGGAATTCAAACTTATGTCTATCTTCTTTTTGGTACCCAGTTTGAAGATGAGATTGCGGCAGAAAAAACTCTTGATTATGTGCTATGCCATAGTGACCAGATATCATTTCTCAATCTTGCCATATTCAACCTGCCTCGTTTCAGCGAAGATGCAAAGACTCTTCAGACAAAGATGATCTCTGAAGGTGATCTTTCCCTCTATCTCAGTTTTAAACATCCTATGGATTGGGACAGAAAAAAGGTACGAATCTTTCTTGACAAAAAATTTAAGAAACAGTTTTTAATTCGAGATATCTTAAAGCATGATCCCCCTTTTTTTACTTCCAATCATGCCATGTTTGTAGTTTAAACTAACATTTAGCAGAACTGTATAAAATAAAGGTATAATAATCATGAAGCTGGATTTTAAATCAGAAAAATACAGAGGCTTGACAGAAGAAGATGCAGCACAAAAAATTCAAACCGAAGGATACAACGAACTTCCATCATCAAAGCCACGTTCTCTTTTTACCATCGGGTTTGAAGTTATCAAAGAGCCCATGTTCCTTCTTCTTGTTGCGTCAGGCTCATTATATCTGATACTGGGCGATGTTCAGGAAGGTATTATGCTGCTATGTTTTGTCTTTGTTATTATGGGAATTGAGTTCTATCAGGAAAAAAAGACTGAGAATGCCCTCAATGCCCTCAAGGATATGGCAAGCCCCAGAGCTCTTGTGATTCGTGACGGAGTGGAAAGACGGATTCCTGGAAGAGAGGTGGTAACTGGAGATATCTTTGTGTTGCAAGAGGGCGACAGAGTTCCTGCAGACGCTGTTGTACTCTATTCTGTCAACCTCCTTGCCGATGAATCGCTTCTGACAGGAGAATCCGTGCCTGTAAGGAAATCCGAGTATGATGATTCAAATAACCAGATTGATAATGATAATAGTCATACTCAGAAGGATTCCGAGCATAAAAATATAGAGAATAACAACATAGTGCATAACAACATAGTGCATAACAACATAGTACATAACAATTTAAAAAATCAGCCCGGTGGGGATGATCTGCCTTTTGTCTATTCAGGGTCAATGATTGTGCAGGGTAATGGAGTTTTAAAGGCTACAGCCACGGGTATAAATACTGAAATAGGCAAAATAGGAAAAGCTCTGGATGAGGTTGAAGAGGAACCGACACGTTTGAAAAAAGAGATGGGACTGCTGGTCAGACGTCTTGCTTTTATCGGAATTTTCCTGTGCGTACTTCTTGTTGTTGTTTACACGATAACCCGAGGCGATCTTCTGAATGGCTTTTTGGCGGGAATCACTCTTGCCATGGCAATGCTGCCCGAGGAGTTTCCTGTAGTTCTTACTGTTTTTCTCGCAATTGGTGCGTGGAGAATGTCAAAACTTCAGGTGCTTACCCGAAAACCTGCGGCTGTTGAAACGCTGGGTTCTGCAACTGTTTTGTGCACTGACAAAACCGGAACCCTTACGCAGAACAAAATGGCTGTTACAACCCTTTACAATGGAACAGCTTTCCATGATGTAGTCAAAACCGGAAAATTCCCTGAACCGTTTCATGAGATTATAGAGTTTGGAGTTCTATCCAGCCAGATCAACCCGTTTGACCCAATGGAAAAAGCCATTAAGGAGATGGAAAATGATTATCTTCTCAATACCGAACATATCCATACGGATTGGCAGATGGTAAAAGAGTATCCGCTTTCTAAAAAGATGCTTGCCATGTCACGGGTCTTTACAAATACGGGCAACGCAGCAAAGAGTGCACATGGAATCAAGGAGCAGACCATTGCGGCAAAAGGTGCTCCGGAAGCGATTTTCGATTTATGTCATTTAAGCGAAGCAACACAGGAAAAGTACGCGGAAGCAACGGCACGAATGGCGGCATCAGGCTTAAGGGTGTTGGGTGTAGCAAAATCCACAATAAAAGAGAGCCCTTTTATCAAAAAAAAGCTATCTACCATAAATGAAAAGCCTCTGTCCGAAAATGACAAGACACTGCCCGAAAATGAAGAGGTGTTGCCTGAAAATGACAAGACACTATTTGAAAATAAAAAGGCACTGTCCGAAAACAAAAACACACTGTACCAAAATAAAAAGGCACTGCCCGAAAATGAAGCGACATTGCCGGGAGATCAGCATGAGTTCAACTTTAAATTTGTTGGGCTTATAGGGCTGTCTGATCCCATAAGAGAAAATGTGCCACAGGCTGTGAAGGAGTGTTATCAGGCTGGTATCAGGGTAATTATGATTACTGGAGATTATCCGGTTACAGCTCAAAATATTGCAGGCGACATAGGACTAAAACACCACAATCGATCGATTACCGGTGATGAACTGCGGTCAATGAGCGAGGAATCTCTTTGCGATCAGATAAAAGATGTTAATCTCTTCGCAAGGGTAGCTCCTGAACAGAAACTCAAAATCGTCAATTCGCTTAGAAAAAATGGCGAAGTGGTTGCCATGACCGGCGATGGAGTAAACGATGCCCCAGCTCTTAAAGCGGCTGATATTGGTATCGCCATGGGAGAGAAAGGGACAGATGTGGCAAGGGAATCCTCTTCATTGGTACTGATGGATGACAACTTTGCCTCCATTGTCCGGGCGATAAGGATGGGACGCCGTATTTTTGATAATCTGCAAAAGGCTTTGGGATATATTTTCGCTATTCATGTACCAATTGCAGGACTTTCACTCATGCCCATATTTTTTAAAGATCTTCCACTGATCCTGTGGCCTGTTCATATTGTCTTTCTGGAGTTGATTATTGATCCGGCATGTTCCATTATTTTTGAGGCAGAGCAAGAAGAAAGCAATGTAATGAGCCGTCCTCCAAGACAAATTAACGAGCCTTTTTTTGGAATAGACAAAATCATGATGAGCTGCACACAGGGACTCTGCGTGTTGGTTGTGGTGCTTCTGGTATATGCTCTGGGGCTTTATTCAGGGTATGCGGAAAGGGAGGTCAGAGCCTTGACATTTACGACTCTTATCGCATCAAATATTGCGGTGATTCTTTCCAATCGTTCATGGACAATGAACATCTTTCAAATTCTTATGACACCCAACAGAACTGTGAAATGGGTTGTTGGCGGGGCGATTTTTTTTCTGACCCTTAGTCTGAATGTCCCGTTTCTGCTGGATCTGTTTAAATTTGAACGGATTAATTTTTTTGAAGCTCTTTTATGCACTGCTGCTGGAAGTTTAACTATTATATGGTTTGAGATTTACAAATGCTTTAGACTCAAAAAAATATGGGGATTTAAAGCATAGGGCTTTCGGATGAATATGATAATATGATGGACTCAAGCCACTTACTGCCAGTATCTGCAATAGATGCATCAAGACTTTGAATGACACGGATATAATCTTGCCCATGCTCCCTGAGTCCTTTTTCAATAGCAATAACAAGTTCTTCAGGGGGCACAGGAACGCTCATTTTTCTGCGTTGTTCAAAATTTTCGCGTAAAGACGGCCATTCTTGAATAACCACATCATGTTCTTCAATCACAGGTGTAATTTTACCCCCATTGCCAGAAAGTATCAGCTCTTTTGACCTGCCAAGCCTGTTCACAAAATCGTCAAGCCTGTTAATTCTCTCGTCAATAGCAGACTCAAGCACCTTCATCATGCCTATAAGCAGTTGCCGTGAAAAAAAATCTGATACAAACATAGACCTTATATGAAAATACCAGCTCATAAGTCCTTCAAGTCCTTCAATATATAAACAGTTGTTCCTATATATTCTTTTGACATTGCTATAAACCCCCTCTTTTCTTGCCAGAACCGTCTCTCGCATACCTCCGCCGAACATTAGCCTGTCTGGCTCTTCAATATCCTTTCTCCATATAGTACCGGCAGATGTAACAGACCCAAAAGGCAGTCTGCAAGAAGAAAGCAAGGCGTATATAAGAAAGGCAACCGCAAGAAGAAAGCCAGGCGTATATAAGAAAGGCAACCGCAAAGGTTGCCCCTACTCTTGCCTATTTAATTATCTGGAAAATGAACATAAACGGGCTTTGCAGCAATGTAGCCTCAAGCCGCAATTATTGCAGGATTGAAATTCCTGAATAAGAACATAAGCAGCGTTGCTGCAATTATTACAGGATTTAAATTCCTGAATAATATAACATAATAATAAAGGAAAATTCCGTGTCGAAAATACTATGGTCAGAGAATTTTAGCGTTGGACACTCAGAGA
>JADGBP010000300.1 GCA_015231395.1 Desulfamplus sp.
GGACTTCTAATCCGTAGGTCGTGCGTTCGAATCGCCCCAGGCGTACCAATAAAAACAATGGGTTACAGTAATTTAGCTGTAGCCTTTTTTGTTTTTTATCAATTCTGTCCCACTATAGTCCCACCTTTTCTGGGTTCTCGTGGGATACTTTGGGAATTATCCATTCCATAGCAGTCCCAAACCTTATCTTTATTAACCTCATCTTGCCTGTCCCACCGATATGAGATATTTTTCAGCTAAGTAATATTTGTGCCTTGATGATGGAAAAATTTAACCTTTGGAAGGAGTTATTGTTATATCTTAAGCATGTTATTACAGATACTAATCTATTGAGGAACAACTCTATTACAACAGAGTTAATGTACAATGGATAGGCTTAGAATATAGAATTCATTAAAATAAAGGGTTTGATTCTAACTCCGCATATCCGATTCCGCTGTGGTCATATAATGTAAGCCCAACAGAGACAAAGTGAGCAATGTTGGAATCAAGCCCCAAATAGATTAAAACACATTCAGCAAGATTCAATTTTAATGTGTTTTGTCACTTATTTAATTATAACCATCCCCTCAAATTCATTATAATCAGAAATTGTTTCGGTAGTGGCATCATGAAAAAAGAGTTGCCGTTATCATAAATCAAGAACTCATATCTACATAATCCAGTTGGCAAACACAACTACATTGAGAGGCTTGAAGCCCTGTAGCTTCCCAAACAGGAGCAGATTCCTTGCACAATGCAATCTTGCACTCAGAGTATTTTCTGATTTCACCAATTGCAAATCTGAAAATTTCAGTTCTTATCTCTTCAGAAAAACTGTATTTTCCCGATTTAGGATTTTTTGCCCCCTCAAAGTACTTTGGCACAAACATGGGAGTCATTTCATCAAGATAGTTCTTCAATTCTGAGCCAGTTGTAAATATGGTATTCCGCATATTGTAGAACCCCTTCTCAAACCGCAATGTTCCAAGGGTTATTCTTTCTGGAGAAACTTTTGCAAAAATACTCTGAATAGTTTTAGCATACTCTCTTTTCCATCCATCAAACGGCACGATAGGGTCAAGCCTTATTCTCAGAGGGTACCCTGCTTTCTGAACTTTTTCTGCTGCTGCAAGTCTCCGCTCAAAAGTAGGTGCTCCTATTTCATATTTCCTGGAGATTATCTCATTATTCATACTCCATGCTACTATGGTGTGACCTCCATGATCAAGTTCAAGTATCCCATCCACATTATCACTTTTGGTAAGCATGAACAAATATCCATTCCCGGATTTTGCAAACCATGGAATGAATGCTTCTCCTGCACCTGTCAGATGATCCATGGCAAGAGAGTCAGCAAGTTCTCCGTTGTTAAAAATTACCTCTCCAGCTGCTTTATTCAATCGTTTTGCCAATTGGTTTTTTATTTTATCATACTCAACATTTAATGTAATATATGGATGTGCTGCCCGGTAAGTAAGCTTCAGATAACACCAGTCACATTGATAGAAGCAACCATTGGATGCCAGCTTCAGACGATCAAAATGTGGACATAGCATTCTGTCATCAGGCATCTCAAACATATCAACAGCTATTCCTGCAGGAGAAATATAAAGCACCTGTTTTCCAGCAAGAATCTGAGAAAGCATATTCTGCTCAGCCTCGCTAAGAATCTTTGATGCTTTTTTTATAGTCTCGGATTTCCCATTATCCACTTGATGAATCCATTTAACCTTTGCAGTCTCAATAATACGTTTGGTTGTAGGGTCATTTTCTACGCTTTTATGAACGATAATTTCTTTTGGTTTATACATGTTCTCAATTCCTTTTTTGAATTTTTCAAATTAGTAAAAGGGCCAGTTCTTTATTCTATGTTCTGATTGGCACTGGCCCTTATTCTCACTTAGCCTTGATTTTGCACTTCATTAGCTTGAGCTTGAGGAATAATCTTATCGTAGTTCATATATTCAGCATGAATCTCAACGCCAATGAGTAGGTCATCTGCGTTAAATTCAAGTGGAGAGATAGCCTCATCTGGATGCTCCAGTAATTTGTCTCCGCAGGTTGAACAGAAAGTATAGCTGGGGCTAAAGACCATGTTATCCTTGCAGGTTGGACAAAATTTAAGCTTGTCAGAACTAACTTTGTCACCACAATGTGAACAAAACTGCATCCATCCATAAAGAATGGTCATCTTACCACATTTGCGACATTGAATCGTATTATTGTTTTGATTCAAATTTTCTGGAATGCCATACTTACGTTGGTATGGTATTGTTAATGTGTAAATCTTGTTAATATGAATTGGATCGCATTCATTTATCAGGGAGACACTTTTGAGATCGCGGTTGGCATCCAAACTAATTTTAAATTCTATACCATTCGATACCGCAATGAAATCCCAATAAGAACTAACTGAGTCTACTTGATAAACAATAGCCGCGGTTTTTTTAGCTGACTCTACAAAATGTTGTGCTTTAGCAATAAGTTCCTCAGATTCATCACCAGAAGAGAAGGGCTGCAGACCATAATCAATTACTCGCATTTTCAACCTCCAAAAAAATATGTTTTAATTAATGCACTCATTGTATTTTGTTTAAATGAGTGCGATTCAATAATTAAAAAATAAGAACTGAAATTAATTTGGGATGCTCTCAACAGGTCCTGATGGGGGGATGTAGCTTAAATAAATTTTGGAAACAGAGCTTGGTTCAAATCAGGGTAACACTTGCGGAAACCGATCAGGTTCATTTATTAAGGATGGCTTTTTTGTGTTAATATCAATATTTTAACTTAAACTGACTCCTGACACACTTTTACAAAATTGAGGATAACTATCTTATTTTGTTATGATAAAAAAATGTACATTCATATTTTTGAAGACACTTGGTAATCAAGGCATTGTTTTCTAAAAAAAATGTATAGTTTACTTTAACTATTTGTTTATAAAAAAATAATTCAATGTCTATTTATTCGTTTTAATTATTTCCCTTAATGTACCTTTTGGGAGTTCCTTGCTTGACAGCTTGGAGAGTGATGTCTCTCTTTTTCTTTTTTTTCTTATCCGAATCTTCATATTTACTAAATAGTTTGATTAATTCAATCCAACTTTTAAGGCGTTTTGCTCTGTATACACGGATTGATTCGATGATTTCATCATAATCAGAACTTGATCTATTGTATGTTATTCCCCTTTTTTTTGTTTCAAGATATTTCAAAATGATATCTCTTATTTCTTCAGCTACTTCATAATGCCACCTTGTGTCTCCATTTTGATATAATTGTTTTGCTTTCATTGTGATTGCATTTTTAATGCTATTTAGAGGTATTTTACCTGTTTCAGCATTTTCTTTGGAGACAAGACTATGGTGATATTTTTTTAATTTATTTTCTGATTGTAATAATCCGCCGAGGTATCCAATCCTATAAAAATTTTCTAAAAAATCTATCAAATATCTGTCATCAAGGTATATAGAGCGTGTCGCACAAATATTTTCCTTTAATATTAAGTATTTAACTCTGGATATTATCCTGTGTTTGGTTGATTCTTCAAAAAAACAGCCTGATAATCGACCAAACCACCTGAAATATATGGTTTG
>JADGBP010000301.1 GCA_015231395.1 Desulfamplus sp.
TGATTTTTAAATCAAGAATTCGAAATATTCTACTGTTGAAACAAAGAAGATTTTGCAAGCATTTTCTTTCTAATATGCTCTATTTTTAAGTGATTATTCTATATTTCAAAAAGGCTACACTCAATTTATTTTATAATTTATTAGAACTTTAAAACCACGTCCTCTTGGCGTAGATAGGTCGATTCAAACGATTTTTTTACTCTGTAATTTACTCTGTAATTTATTCTGTAATTTATTTATCCTAATTTACAGAATCTCGTCCAGAGCACTCTTGATATCACTATATTTAAAGCTAAACCCTTTACTGTTCAATACAGAAGGCGTGGCTTTTTGACTGCTGAGAAAGGCTTGTCCCATCTCTCCCATTATGGCTTTAATCATAAAATCAGGAGCCGGCATGAAACTTGGTCTGTTCAATGCATGTCCCAGAGAAGATGCAAACTCACGATGCTTGATCATGCCCGGGGCAACAAGATTAACCGAACCTTTGATCTCATCATTTTCCATGAAGAAAAAAATAGCACTAATAAGATCATCTATGTGGATCCAGGGAAACCAGTGAATCCCTTTTCCAAGAGGTCCTCCTACAAAAAATTTGAATGCTGGAAGCATTTTTCCAAGTGCTCCGCCATTTTTCCCAAGCACTACACCCAATCTCATTATAACAACTCTTACGCCTTTCTGCTCGGCTTTCAGAGCCGCATTTTCCCAGTCTAAACAAACAGTTGCAAGAAAGTCACTGCCAGGTAGGTCTCTCTCTGTGAGAGAGTCATCACCACGGTCACCATAGTATCCAATAGCCGAAGTATTTAAAAGAAGAGCTTTCCTGCCAGAATCTATATCTTTCATAAGAGCAGAGACAATATTTTCAGTGGTCAATATTCTGCTTTGATATATCTGGGATTTATATTTTTTTGTCCAATATCCAAAAATATTCTTTCCAGTAAGATTTATTATCACATCAGATGTTTTGACCTTATCCTGCCAATCGCCTTTAAGTGTAGTATCTGCACTGATCCACTCAAACTGTTCATGATTTTGAAAAACATGTCTTTTTGATGTGCCTATACCAGTTACATAATAGTTGTTCTTCAGAAGGACATCACAAAGATGGGTTCCAACAAAACCAGATGCACCTGTTACCATAATATTCATAATTTACTTCCAGTATCAATTTTGAGTTTGTTTCGTATATGATTGACGTTGATTGTGAAGCTTGGGTTCCTTATACAGGAATTTCAATCCTGCAATAATTAGAGTAAACACTCATGGCAATTTTTTTTGCCATCCCATGATCATGAAAACCCAATGTGTTTTCACGGTAAAGCTGCCTATGTTCCAGTAATCCATACAAATCTGTATTTTCAAGCTGAAAAATTATGTTGTCATATTAAGATAGATACATTACATTACTCGAAATAATTTTTCAAAGAAACAAGATTTTTTTAAAAAATGAGTTTTTCAAAAATATAAGTCTTTCTAAATTGAACCAGTGATAGAAATATCAGAAAATAAGGAGGAAATTGTAATGAGAGTCGGATTTATAGGCTGGCGCGGAATGGTCGGGTCTGTTTTGATGCAAAGAATGATCGCAGAGGGTGATTTTAAAGGTTTTTCTCCCCTGTTTTTTACAACTTCTCAGGTTGGTGAAAAAGGACCGGATATCGGGATTGATATCCCCCCTCTTATGGATGCCTCTGATCTGAAGCATCTTTTACCGATGGATATTATTGTCACCTGTCAAGGAGGCTCTTACACCCAGTCTGTATATGGAGAACTGAGAAAAAAAGGATGGACTGGTTACTGGATTGATGCAGCTTCAACCCTTCGTATGGAAAAAGAGAGTATAATTGTGCTTGATCCTGTTAACCGGAAAGTTATTGACGATGGTTTGAATTCAGGCATTAAGGATTTTATTGGAGGAAACTGTACTGTTTCTCTGATGCTTATGGCTCTTGGCGGTTTGTTTGAAAATAATCTGATTGAGTGGCTCACATCCATGACCTATCAGGCTGCTTCAGGAGCTGGTGCCAAAAATATGAGAGAGCTTGTATCCCAGATGAAGGTGATTGGTGAGAGAGCAAGGGCATATCTTGGAGAGAATGATGCTGCTATTCTTGATCTTGACAGGAATGTAACACGGACTATACGTTCAGATGTTTTGCCTGTTGATAACTGGTCTGTACCTCTTGCTGCTAATCTTATTCCCTGGATTGACAAGGCTATGGAAAATGGTCAGACCCGTGAGGAGTGGAAAGGATTTGCCGAGACCAATAAAATCTTGGGAAGGGAAAATAATCCTGTACCAATTGATGGCCAGTGCGTCCGTATTGGTGCGATGAGATGTCATAGTCAGGCATTTACCATCAAGCTCAAAAAGGATGTTCCGCTGGATGAAATAAATGGAATGCTTGCCACTGCCAACGATTGGGTAAAAATTATTCCCAATACAAAAGAAGATTCCATTAAAGCTCTAACACCAGCAGCAGTGACCGGCACGTTGACAGTACCGATAGGAAGAATCCGGAAGATGAATTTAGGGCCTGAATATCTCACCGCATTTTCCGTAGGAGATCAGCTTCTCTGGGGTGCAGCAGAACCTGTCCGCAGAATTTTGAAAATAATTCTGGAACATTTAGGAAAAGCATAAACAGCTTTACTGCAATTATTTCAGGATTGAAATTTCTGAACGTCAACTATTCTTGATTCTTCAATTGACCTCCTGCAAAACTGTGATTTGACCCTTGATTTTATTGGATAAAAATTAAGTTCTGCAGGAAGTCTAATAAACGGTAGTTGCCATCAGACCGCCGCAGCATTTTTAAATGCCTCATTCAGCCTATCTTTAAGATATTCAATGGTTGACTCATCGTATTCATCAATATCAAAGCAGTAACCATCAGAGCCAAGAAGTCCTCCGGGTATAAGTTCACCCATTTCATCAGGGTCAGTGATCATATCTCCATAAAAACAGATGGAGAGCCATTTTTGATCTGGATCATCATCAATAACATCTGCCATTGCAAAAAGAGTTCTCTCTTTCTGGTTATCATGTTTGGGTCTAAGTGAGTAACTGACACCTGGTCGAGCATTAAATCCAAGCGATACTCCATCCATGGATTTAAGATGTTCCATAATCTGAATAAATGCTTTTTTTGTGCCACTCTCGGTTTCTTGCCACTGTTCAATGAATTCCTTCAAACCTTCCATGATTTATTTACATCTCCATCTTTGTATATATCTCTATATAGAAATAATGCTCTCAATTGTCGTCAAAGGGATGTTTAACATTTTTGAGATTTCTTCGCCGGAATATCCTGCTTTTTTAAGGGATAAAACAGAAATTCTCTGAATTTCCTCATTTCTTTGTAAAGCCTCTTCTTTAGCTTTTCTTTCTGCTTCTTTAGCTTTTTTTTCTGCTTCTTTAGCTTTTCTTTCTTCCTCTTTAGCTTTTCTTTCCTGCTCAAGTTCCTGTAAAGCCATTTTATATTGATGTTTTAATTTTTCTTTTCGGGCTTCCTCGCCTCTTTGAACTCTTAGCAACTCTT
>JADGBP010000302.1 GCA_015231395.1 Desulfamplus sp.
GTCATGCCAAGAACTCCATTCATGGGGGTGCGTATTTCATGACTCATATTGGCAAGAAACTGAGATTTGGCTCTATTTGCAGATTCAGCTTCTCTTTTTGCGGATTCAGCTTCTACTCTTGCAGATTCAGCTTCTACTCTTGCAGATTCAGCTTCTACTCTTGCAGATTCAGCTTCTACTCTTGCAGATTCAGCTTCTACTCTTGCAGATTCAGCTTCTACTCTTGCAGATTCAGCTTCTGTTTTGGCTTTTTCAAGATGAACCACCATATACTCAAGTTCTTTCTTTGCATGAGTAAGATCTGCAGTACGGCGTTCCACAGTTGCTTCTAAATTGTAAGTTTGCTCTCTTATCCGCTGTTCAAGATTATCATTAGTATCTTTAATCCAGTTACGTGTCTGCTCAAATCCACGCATTAATATGCCTATTTCGTCAGCTCTGTCTGACTCAAAAGATATGGAGAGATCTTTATTGGCATGTATGGAGAACACTAATCCGGTAAGAGTCGATAAAGGAGAAAAAATATAGTACTGTAAAAATATGATAATAAATACAATAATAAGCACTCCGATAGTTATTATCGAAATCAGGCTAAACCGGAATACAGTTTGCCCGCGCTGGCTGATTTCACGCTTGATAGCAGCCTTGATTGTGAAAGCAGGTGCACCTGCGATGGCATTGTAAATTTGAGACAGCTCCAGAATGTCTTTATTCAAAGTATTAATTTGAATGGCTTGTTTTGATAATTCAAGAGTTTTATATGGTGGGTTAAGCTTTTGTTGCTCTGATGATTCAATGGGGATCAATGAAAAATGAACCCGTGTCTGCTCATTCAGTTGTTTAAGCAATTTGTCTGTTATAAAACGGCCCATAATCAATATGCCTTTGCTTGGACCAGTAATATTTGAAGTTAAAATTTGGCGGGAAGATAGCAGAAGATATCCTTCTTCTGTAATATAAACTCCAGATATGGAACTTTCAGGCGTTTTATAGTTCTGGTTAAACAGAAAGTGGGAAGGTTCAAAAAATTTAGGGAAATCCTTGAGTGTGATTTCATTTTCCCAGTTTTTGTCATAGATCCTTCCAAAAATTACTTCTCCGGAATTTTTTACAATATAGATAAGATGAGTTTTGTTGCCTAAAAATGAGTCAATAACCAGATTGGCATCAATATATGACTGATTTCTATCCTCGACAAACTTATATGTGTCATCCCAGATTCCCCAGTCGCGTGACAGAGTCTCAATATATGTGATTTCACGGTCAATGGCCATTTTGCACCGCTCAATATTCTTTTTAGCTTCTGTAACTTCCAGTTCAATAAAATCCTTTAAGATGAATTTGTGAAGAAAAAGGATATTTATGGCAATGTAAGCCAAAAAGAAAAAGACAATAATGACTACTGCCTTGTGCTTTATTTTTAATTGAGATTTTATGGCAATCAACTCCCGAATTTATAATAATCGCGTAAAACTATTCTTCCACAGTTTTTTCTGTATAAGGCACAACCCTATCCCTACCGAGTTTTTTTGCCTGATACAGAGCACTATCTGCCTGTTCAATGAGCGTTTTAGGAGAATCTGTAAGTGTGGGAATCATAGTGGATACTCCCACGCTGATAGTTACACAGGTGTGTACTTTTGAGTGTGCATGAGGAATTTCAAGATTTTTGACTGCAAGTCTTAAATTTTCAGCAACCTGAAACACGCCTTCTTCAGCTGTATTGGGAAGGACAACAACAAACTCTTCTCCGCCATATCTGGCAGCAAGATCTGACGGCCTACGGCTGTTTGTCTCAATGCATTTTGCCACCTGACGCAGAGTCTCGTCCCCACCTTGATGACCATAGTTGTCGTTATATGGTTTAAAAAAATCAATATCACACAGAATAAGGGATATCACGTTCTTGTCCCTTACAGCTCTTTTCCACTCTGTAGCCAGGTATTCATCAAATTTTCTGCGGTTGGCGATTTGGGTCAGTCCATCAAGAGTGGCAATTCTTACAAGCTCGGCATTCGCCGTCTGAAGCTCCTCTTCCATACGTATGCTGCGGCTGATATCCATTGCAAATCCATAAAAGCCGTTAGCACGCCCTTCTCTATTATAAGCCCTTTTGGCATAAGAGCTTGACCAAAAAGATGCTCCATTTTTTTTCTTGAGTTTGGATCGGAAGGCACTGACCTGTTCTGCCTCAAACAGATGAAAAAAGAACTGTTCGGCAGACTCGCCTGTAGCAAACATCTGGGACGCAATATCGGTCATCTGCATCACAAGGGCAGTTGGGCTCTCATAGCCAAGCATCCACGCCATTTCAGGATTTGCCATGATAAAGTTGCCCTCATCGCTTGCCTGATATATTCCGATAGGTGCAAAACCCAGAAAGTCATCAATTATCTGACTCAGCTCCTTACTTCTATTCTCGGCATTAACCTGTTCGGTAATATCTTGTGCCATCACGGAAAGCCCTGTAATATTACCGTTTTTATTTAGAATATGGCTGTAGTACCATGAGCATATTATCTCCCTACCGGTTTGACTGAAATTCGTGTAGATAATAGCACCGCTGTCTGGAGGGTTGGCAAGCATATTACATAAAACATTGTTAAAATCACATACTTTGTCAGTTGGAACAACAATCTGTGCAAGAGATGAACCATATGCCTCAACAGCCGGACAGGAGAACAGTTTTTCAGAGGCAGGATTCCATACCGTTACTTTAAGGTCTTTATCAAGTTCCATATAAGCAAGATTAGCTTGTTTCATAAGGTCTGTAAAAAGTTTACAATTTTCCTGAATATGAGGCGTTCCTGAATTAGTTTTGTGGCTTTTTTCTTCCATGTAGTTGCCCGCCTTTGTCTGTTTAAAGCACAGTGATATTTTCTTGAAGCACAATCATATCTGTTTAAAGCACAATTTATCTGTTTGAAGCACAATCTATCTTTTTAAAGCACAATCTATCTTTTTAAAGCACAATCTATCTTTTTAAAGCACAATCTAAAGCACAATGATATTTTCCGGATAATGTGCCAGTGATTTAAGCCCCTTGTCTGTTACAACAAATGTGTTTTCAATACCAACAACTCCCTTGCCCGGCATTATGGCTTTTGGCTCCAGAGCAAGTGCCATACCCTCCTGCAATACAAGGGTCTGCCCCTTGGCAATAAATGGAAACTCATCAAGCTCCAGTCCTAAACCATGTCCTGTAAACCTAATTTTTCTGTCACCCGTTCCCATAAAATATTCTTCATATCCCAATGAAGCTGCCTTATTTACCATCAACTCATAAAGTTCTCCTGTAACCACACCAGCACGACCAGCTTCCACAGCGACCTGCTGAACAGTGAGCATTGCTTCATGTGCTTTTAAAAACTCATCGTTAAGAGTACCTATTGAGAAAATCCTTGCATGATCAGACAGATAACAACATAAAAAATATAAAGAGAAAAAAATATAATGCTGAATGATCTTAAACCCCGTGAAATAGTAGAAAAACTTGACAGATATATAATTGGGCAGAAAAATGCGAAAAAATCGGTTGCCATTG
>JADGBP010000303.1 GCA_015231395.1 Desulfamplus sp.
GGGTCAGATTGTCTGGGTAAAGGATTTAGACTCCAAAGAAGATGAGGACAAAACTTCCGGCAGGTACAGCATACTGAATCAGCATGAATTTATCCACATATTCAGAAAAAATGGTGAGAGAAAAGCTCCTTCTGAAGAGGCAGTATCAAAGTCCGCCCTTACCAAAGATGAGCGAAATCAATATTTCAGGAGCGTCTGGACAATGCCACCAGTCGCAAAGATGGAGGGACATCCGGCAGTATCACCTGATGAACTGGCTCGTAGAATTATTAAAATGTACAGCTTCACAGGTGAGACAGTGCTTGATCCTTTCCTGGGCAGCGGAACAACCTGCAAGGCAGCACAGGAGCTTGGCAGAAGGTCAATCGGTTATGAGCGTGAGGAGAAATACAGGGAACTCATTGAAAAAAAGATAGCGTCAACTAACACGCAGCCTCAGAAATTTGAAGCGGTAGGCGAATTCGCCAAGAGGCAGCTTGAGGAACTTGAGAACAATCAGCCACAGAAGACAAACGCTTTAAGCGAAAGCCTGCAAAAGCTCAAGAATCAATTCCCCTTAATATCAGAAGCGGATGTCAAATCCATAAAGGCAGAAACGAATCTTCAGGAGAATGCGGCTGCCTAAGACATGACAGGATTGTAACAGCAACAAGAAGTCAGGAATTACGGATTAAAAACAAGGCTGTCATAAACAAATAAACAAATCACCTAAGAGTGAAGCACAAACTAATAAGGCAGAGGATATGTAAAATGTCCTCTGTAATTAAAAATACTAATAAAATAAAGGATTTAATACTATGAAGAATATAGAAGATACTAATACAAAAAGAGAAACTACAGAGATTGAAGCTGCAGAGACAAAAGATGTGGTAGCTGATGGTATGAGCATCAGGGATAAGGCGATAGTTGAGCTTCTGATTAAAACAGATCGTTGCAAAAGCATTATGGGATTTATCAAAAAAGAGAATATGCGGTTGGAAGATCAGGTCACAATGCAGGATATTTATAATGCAATACCGTGGGTGCATAAGAAGACTTTTGGAGAAATAGATAGAAAGACAATTGATGATATTTTGCTTGAATATAAAAACACACCAATAGTAAGGGATCTTTTGGAACAAAAACCATCCCACAGCTACGGTGGAATAACTATTATCAGACTTCTTGACCTTATTCGGGATGCGTTGACTGAAGATGAAGATGGTTTCACTGAGGAGTATAATGGTATCATATACGACATAAAAAATAAAATGTTTGAGCTTTTTGCTGACTGGAAAGGATATGACTGGGAGCCTCGAAATAATTGGACAATACCTGTTAATGAGGAACTGAGAATATATCCTTGTGATCACGATGAAATAATAAATGTTAATAAAGATATAAATAAAGCTAATTTTGAATCTGTTGTCATAGATATAGATAACGACCTAATAGCATTGTATAAGTATGATACCATAAAAGGTGAAAAGCATGAGATAGAGATATTCAGATCAAGAGAGAAAACGGACAGTTTTATCAAAGCACTTATTGATGCAAGAGACAAGATTTTTCCAGAAAAAATCGCATCAGAAGCAATCTGGGAATGGCTAAACAGTAAAGGCTTGTTCAGATAGAATAATGAACCTGAAGCATACCTGTCATAGGTTAATAGTCAGGGAAACAGGGAGCTATTTCAGATGACTATAAAAAATTGTGCCCCTAATGTGCCCGTAAAGAGACTCTATTCCATCAAAGACCTTGTTAATTTGATTGGGGCAACAGAGTGGTTCTGGAGAAGTCAAATCTGGGACGGAAAGCTCTCTTACGTGCAGGTTGGTAAAAAAATGTTTATTGACTATCAGGATGTCGAGCAGTTTATACAAAACAATAAATTTAAAAATTAAAATAAAGTGCATCCTTCATCTGCCAGTGGAGGATGCCAAATAAAGGAATCAGAAATGAGTCTTAATATAATACTGAAAAATACAACAAATGAAAAAGAACTCTTTCTATATGGAATGAACGGAGAAGGTTTCATTAACGATCTAGATAATGCTACTGCATATGCTTGAGTTTTCGAAAAATAGTTTGTGTTAATTTGAGTATAATGGCATAAATATTGCTTTTTATAGTATTTGTTTAATTATATCAGACTGTTAATTACATAACACAATTTGACCTTTAAAAAACAGTCAAGGCTGGATTGGTCTTTTACTGTTTTCGAAAATGATGAGAAAGAGATTTGAAGATACAGTGAGAATTCAAGCCATCAATATTAGAAGATGTAATGTCTTGAATTATCAGCATAAACAATATTTAAAGCAAATTTAGTGCCAATGTGTCAATTCCAAGAAAAACTATTTTTCGAAAACTCAAGCATATGTTGAAATTATTGAAGCCTATATGGAGTGTGCTCTGGGAGTGGAGCTTCTGAAAGAAGATATTATGGTTATGAAAATGGATCAGGATGAAGTAACTCAACTTATAGAAAGAACGAATAGCAATATGAACCCCTTAAAATTTAATGCACAAGCCTGTAAAGAGTTCAAAGGACTCCTGGAAGAGATGCAGAAAATTATCTAAGCTACAGTAATTGTCTATTCAAAAAAGATGTCTTTAATCAAATGAGGGCATCTTTTTTATTGATTTATTCACTACAGATGGGAGAATAGAGATACATG
Source organism: Desulfamplus sp. (assembly GCA_015231395.1). Lineage (GTDB taxonomy): Bacteria > Desulfobacterota > Desulfobacteria > Desulfobacterales > Desulfobacteraceae > Desulfamplus. The sequence continues at coordinate 2,661 of JADGBP010000303.1, forward strand.
TCATGTTGTTCCAGTAAAACCTTATTGTCAGCAACATGCCTGTTCCATCTTGAGCCCGTCAAGGCATGATGGAGGTAAAATATATGGGAAATCTTTATCAAAGAGGCAACACATGGTGGATTAAGTATTACAGGAACGGAAAGTGCTACCGTGAAAGTTCAGGCAGCACAACAAAGATGGTGGCAAAAAAACTCTTAAGCAGAAGAGAGGGAGATATAGCTGAGGGTAAAGCTCCGTCAATAGACTTTGAAAAAATGACATTTGATGAACTGGCAACAGATTTCATTAGGGATTATGAAATAAACGAGAAAAAGTCTTTAGACCGGGCAAGGCAGAGCATGGCTCACCTGAATGATGAGTTTGAGGGGGTTCGAGTTCCTGAAATAACTACAAAAAGAATTCAGGATCAATACATCCCGGACAGAAAGAGATGGACATGCAAGGACTGCAACACTAAATTTCATGTTGGCAGAGAGTTCCAGTGTCCGAAATGTGGAAGTGACAGAGTTGCCAAGGGTGCTGCTAATGCAACAATTAATAGGGAACTGGCTGCTTTAAGAAGGATACTCAACCTTGGGGCAAGACAGACACCACCAAAGGTCAATCGAGTGCCATATATCCCGATGCTCAAGGAAAACAATGTAAGAAAGGGGTTTTTCGAGCATGAGCAATTCATTGCATTGCGTGAGCAACTTCCACCGTATCTCAAAGAGTTTGTCTCTTTTGGCTACAAAGTCGGGTGGAGATACCATGAAGTGGCTTCCCTTACATGGGAGCATGTGGATATGCAGAATGGTATTGTATGTTTGAAGGCGGGTGAGACCAAAAACAATGATGCCAGAACAGTCTATCTTGATGAAGAG
>JADGBP010000304.1 GCA_015231395.1 Desulfamplus sp.
CAGAATATGGGCATGGAATAGCCGGCAAGAGATATTCCCATGACAGAGTGGTCAAACACAGTTCCCCGTTTGACACCGGCAATAATACCAGCCGGAAGTCCAAATAGAACCGCAACTATCATGGCACATAAAGAGAGTTCCAGAGTGGCCGGAAATAGTGTCATAAATTCCTTGAGCACCGGCTTTTTGGTGACAAAGGATTTACCCAGATCCCCTTTGAATACTTTTGTAATATATTGGAGATACTGAACCGGAAGAGGCTTGTCCAGACCCATTGCCACTTTCATCTGTGCGTGTCGTTCAGTGTTAATCCCACGTTCTCCGGCCATAAGTTCTACAGGATCTCCGGGTATCAGGTGAACAAGGGAAAAAGTAAGAAGCGTGATTCCTATAAAAGCAGGAAAAATCTGTATAAATCGTTTTGTGAGAAATTGAATCATGATTTTCAAATTCCTATACGACAAAATATAGACTTCCAGAAAAATATTTCTGGCATTCTCAATTTTAAAGGGCAACCACAAAGGATTGCCCCTACAGTGCTCTTGCCAATTTAATTATCTGGAAAACTATAATTATAGAAAAAGTTATTCTTTTAAATCAACACCGTAGAAAATATGTTTTCCAAAGGGGTCAATTTTATAGTCAATCACTTTGGTGCTCATTGGCTCAAACACAATTGAATGAGCAATCGTAACCCAAGGAGCTTGCTCTTTGAAAATAACCTGAGCCTCTTCATAGAGCCTTGTTCTTTCAGCAGGATCAGCCGTGAGCTTTGCTTTTTTAAGCAAGTCATCAAAAGGTTTGTAGCACCACTGGGCACGATTGGAACTTCCTATGGCATCACAGCCTAAGAGAACGGTAAGAAAGTTGTCAGGGTCTCCATTGTCTCCTGTCCATCCTAATAGAAGGCTCTTGTGTTCCCCGGTCATTGAGCGTTTCAGATATTCACCCCATTCGTAAGATACGATTTTTGCTGTTACACCAATTTTTGACCAATCTTCTTGAATCATTTCAGCCATTCTTCTGGCATTGGGGTTGTATGGACGCTGTACAGGCATTGCCCATATATCTGTTTCAAAACCTTTGGCGTATCCGGCTTCGGCAAGAAGTTTTTTGGCTTCTTCCACATTGTATTCGTAATCTTTTACAGCATCATTGTATGACCATATTGTTGGGGGAATCGGGTTTTTCGCAACTTTGCCAGCACCTTGAAAGACTGCGTCAATAATCGCTGGTTTGTTGATTGCCATGCTCAGTGCCTGACGAACCTTTACGTTTTTGAAATGGTCATCTTTAACGTTAAAAGCTAAGTATCCGACGTTCAACCCCTCTTTTTCCATGAGGTTGATGTTTGTATCTTTTCCCATCTGTGCCAAATCGGCAGGGTTAGGATAGGGAATAAGATGGCATTCTCCAGCTTTGAGTTTTGCATAACGCACAGATGCATCAGGGGTGATGGTAAAGACCAGCTTGTCAATTTTTGCACGTCCCTGCCAGTAAGTTTCGTTGGCTATATAGCGTATGGCAGAATCTTTCTGATAGGAGACAAACACAAAAGGACCAGTGCCGACCGGTTTCTGGTCAAACTCATCAAGAGTTCCGGTTTTGAGCATCTTGTCCGCATATTCTGCTGAATGAATTGATGCAAAGTCCATTGCTAAATTTGCAAGAAATGGAGATTCTGGTTTTGTCAGATGGAAAATTACAGTGTAATCATCTTTTTTTTCAATGGATTTGATAAGTTCCGGCATACCCATGCTAACGAAATATTCATAGTTGCCGCCAGAAATTTTGTTATATGGATGATTTGGGTCTTTCTGGCGTTCAAAGGAGAAGATAACGTCATCTGCATTGAACTTACGGGTGGGTGTAAAAAACGCTGTGGTGTGGAAATCTACATTTTTTCTAAGATGAAAAGTGTAGGTCATTCCATCTGCTGATACTTCCCATGATGTTGCAAGACCGGGCACAATTTTTGTAGTACCGATTTCAAAACCAGTAAGCCTGTCAAAAATCTGCACTGAAGATGCATCAAATGTCGTTCCTGATGTGTAAAGAGCAGGAGTAAATCCTTCAGGGCTGCCTTCAGAGCAATATACAAAAGTTTTGGCATGAGCTGAAACGCTCAGAATAGTCAACGATGCGGTGATAATCGTGAGCATGGCCATGACACGTAACTCTGTAACGCAATTTTTCCATTTCATCACAATGTTCTCCTTGTTTTAAATGTTTTTTGGAATTAAACGGTCATGGTCGGAATTTAACCACCCCGAATCATGAAAATCATAAGTGTTTTTACGGTAAAATATGCATATAAAATTAAATCAGACCTGTCAAGGAACATCATTTTCCTCTATATCGAATAAGACCTTCCTGGGCAACTGTTGCCACCAGAGTTCCGTTTCTGTTGAAAATATTACCGATATTGAGTCCTCTTGATTTGCACGCACTCGGGCTGTTCATGTCATAAAGAAGCCAGTCATCCATTCTGAAATCCCTGTGAAACCACATCGAATGGTCAAGGCTTGCCATCTGCATGTCAGGAGACCAGAAGGTTTGCCCATGTGGATATAATGCAGTGGTGGAAAGATTGAAATCTGATGCATATGCAAGCATGTATCTATGTGCAGCCATATCGTCAGGCATGGTGCTGATTGCCTTGAACCACGCGTATTTTCTGGGTGGCAGCTTTTTGGGGGCAAAGGGGTTTACAGGGTTTACAACCCTGATTTCAATAGGCTTTTCACATACTAATTTATCCACAATATCTATTGGAATCATGTGGGCAATTTTTCTTGATGTCTCTGTCTGGGATTCAATACCTTCAGGACCTGGGATATCTGGCGGCATGGTATCCTGATGCTCAAACCCTGACTCTTCAACCTGAAAAGAGGCGGACATTGAGAAAATAGGACGACCCTTCTGAACAGCGACGACCCTTCTTGTTGTGAAACTTTTTCCGTCTCTGATGCAGTCAACAGTATAGACAATAGGCTTTGTTGAATCTCCGGCTCTCATGAAATAACCATGCATGCTGTGAACCTGTCTTGAGCTTTGAACAGTCTGGCTTGCCGCAGAGAGTGACTGTCCCAGAACCTGTCCTCCAAAAACATTACCGAACCCCAAGTCCTGACTCTCTCCGCGAAATATATTCTCCTCTATCTTTTCAAGTTTCAGAAGCTTTAAAAGCTCATCAAGCAAATTGCCCTGAAAACACTCAACCATTGTTCCAACCTCCGTATCAAAGGAATTAATGTAAAATTGATTTTACTATAAATACATTAACATGGTCGTATTAAGTCGTCAACATCAAAGGTCGCAAGTTGATTCCCGCTCAGGGCTGTTCAATTCTAATAATCTATTGAAATTCAATCAGATATCGCCTATCTGTTAATGGCCATCTATAATGACCCACATTCGGTCAATAATTTTGACCCACTAAAATCATAAATTTCTGAAGAAAAACTAAATTTAGACAAAGAGCTTGGTTTTGATT
>JADGBP010000305.1 GCA_015231395.1 Desulfamplus sp.
TGGTTATCAAATCCCTTTCGGAGTTATTTTTTACCAAATTTATTTCGGAGGTACTGGTTGCGAAACTCTTCTGTCTGCCTCCTTTTACTGCCATTTCCAGCATCTTTTGTGATGCCGCACAATGAACTGTTACCAGATCTACTCCAAGTTCTGCCACACGTTCCATTACTCGTCTTACTGTCTCTGAAATATCATGGAACTTTAAATCAAGAAAAATACCAGCACCACTTAAATCTTTTATTCTGCTGATTATATCAGGGCCTGTCTGAATAAAAAGCTCAAGGCCTATTTTAAACATGCCCACCTTGTCTTTGAGTAAATTAACATATTTCTCAGCTTCACGGGCTGAAGCAACATCCAGGGCAAAAACAATGTAATCTTTTCCATTTTTCATATATTTTTTCTGTTTCCGTTTTGTCTTATTCTGTTTCCGTTTTGTCATTCTTGATAATGTTCCAAATATAGAACTACTTACCGTGAAAATGCATTCCAATTTTTATTATTCGGGGTGGTCGGATTCAGACCATGAGAAAGTTTAGTTAAAACATTCCATATCTTATCAACCTGCTTGCAAGTGTTTTGCAGATCACCGGAATTATCCACCAGAAAATCAGCATGCCTTATTTTATCATCAATAGGCATCTGGGATTTAACCATATTGGAAGCCTGATTGATATCAATACAATCTCTTTTCATCAAGCGTTTAAGCTGAATGTCAGAAGAGAGATGCACAACAATTAGTTTGTCAAAAAGCTTCTGAAGATTCATCTCAATTAGGAGCGGAATTACAGATACAATAATGATGTTTTGCTTTTCCTCCCATTTTTTTTCATATTCTTGTTCCTGTTCAACAATTTGCTCTTGCTCTTGTTCTTGTTCAGGCATTTCATTCCTGTAACAATTGCGGCGAATCCGATTATGTTCGACAATGCGTTTAACTTCTTCACAAAAGGATTCAAAAATGGCTGGATGGAGTAACCTTTCAAGCTCTTTTCTTTTATTACTATCCTGAAAAATAATCCGAGAGAGTGCTTTTCGATTCAGACCACCGCTCTTGTCAAGTATTATAGAACCAAAGCAGTTTACAATATCTGCAAAACCTTTAGTATTTGGTTCTACAACCTTTCTTGCCAGAATATCAAAATCAATAATTGCAGCACCATTTTCTCTGAACATATCCGTTACAGTGCTTTTTCCGCTGGCAATCCCTCCAGTAAGCCCAACATGCAACGGGTTGCCATGGAGGCGAATCCGTGATTTGATCTCACAAATATTTATAAGGTCATGAGAAGAATCTGTCTGTACATCCTTGACGTTGGTAGGAACATCTTCACTGGCATTAGTTATATTATTCATAACAATTTCCAAACTTTTTTCAGCATGTATTGAGAACATACAACTCACGAACTCACAACTCATAACTCACGAGATTTAAATTCCCACCTTGCCATTAGGCATCTATTCTGATAAGAAAGCCCTCATTTTGACAGATATTCTATTGATAAGAAAGTTTTATTTCAGGATTAGAATAAGATTGAAATTACTGAACAAGAACATGATCAGCTTCACTGCAATTATTGTTGAATTTAAATTCCTATACGAATACGACGAGAACATCATTGTTGCCCAGGAGAATATAACAGGAGAATATAAATGGATATGAAAAACCTTGAACTACAACCCTCACCCGCTCTTAATATTGACTCTCTGGCTGGCATGATTGCAGGTCTTCAGCATGTATCCGGAGAAATTCCATGGCATGAAGATGGAAAGACAGATCCCTGGGATCTTGTTGAATCCGCCATGGGGTTGAACATCGGCGGGCTTTTCAAGGAATCCGAGAGGGCTTTTGAGTGGATGCTGGAAAATCAGAACGAAAATGGCTCGTGGTTCTCATCCTATATTAACGGAGTGCCACAGGACAGAACAATGGAGAGTAACATGTCCGCCTATATTGCCACCGGTGTATTTCACACATGGCTTGTAAGGTGGAGTGCTAACAAGAGCACTATCATGGGTGTAAAACGAGATAATGCTGCCGACATGTTTCTGAAAAAAATGTGGCCGTGTGTTAAGAGAGGAATTGATTTTGCGTTAAGCCTTCAGACAGACCGGGGGGAAATATATTGGGCAAAAAGTCCAGAGGGCAATATTGATCCCATGGCTCTTCTCACTGGTTCAAGCTCCATTTACATGAGTCTTAAGTGTGCGTTATCCATTGCTAAACTGATTGGCATCAAAATGCCTCTCTGGGAAACAGCCTTTGAAAAACTTGGCAGCACAATAAGGAATAACATCCATATTTTTAATATCAGTAAGTCTCGATTTTCTATGTATTGGTTCTATCCGGTTCTATCTGGGGTTCTGACAGGAGAAGCTGCTGCCAACCGGGTTGAAAAATACTGGAAAAAATATGTGGTTGATGGTCAGGGCGTGCGTTGCGTCTCGGATAGACCATGGATCACAATGGCGGAAACATCTGAGTTTGTAATCGCACTGGCTGCCATGGACAATATGAAACTTGCGAAGATTGTTTTTTCGTGGATACAGGAAAGAACCTATGAAGATGGAACATTCTGGTGCGGCTACACCTTTCCTGATATGGTCATCTGGCCCGAAGAAAAAATATCCTGGACAAACGGTGTGGTTCTGATGGCGGCTGATACCTTGTATGGTCTGACACCAGCGGCAAATCTTTTCAGCCATGATGCATGGGATGGATTCAGATTTAAAGGTCTTAAATGGTAAATGACATAAATTCAGATTCAAAATAGTTTAAAAAAGGATAAAGAATTGAGAAGAGATCATCGTCCCTATTTTATAAAAAAAATCTGGTTTAAACTTCTGAAACTCTACGTCGGGCACTTTCTTGAACCTCAATTGGAGGGTCTTGGCAAAAATTCCTATGTTGTCAAGCCGTGGCATGTTGAAGTATTTGGAGGTCCTGTAACTATTGGGGAGAACATCACTCTTCTTGCCTCATCAGATAAAAGAACCCGCCTTACAGTCTGGTCAGATAAAAAAGATATTCCAGGAATACATATAGGGGATCATGTCCTGATATCTCCGGGTGTAAGAATTAGTGCTGCCCTTCAGATAACAATCAGTGACAACTGCATGATCGCGAGCAATGCATATATTACAGATTCAGACTGGCATGGTATTTATGACCGGAGTCTGCCGCCGGACACAGCATATCCTGTAAAACTTGAAAACAATGTCTGGATTGGCGACAGTGCCATTGTCTGCAAAGGGGTAACAATCGGTGAGAACAGCATTATTGGTGCTGGAGCAGTAGTCTCTAACGATATTCCGTCAAACTCAATTGCTGTAGGCAATCCAGCCAGGGTTGTAAAAACTCTTGACCCGAACAGAAAAATAATTACTCGTAAAGATCGGTTCGGAGATATTGAAATGATCAACATGAGCCTTGATATTCATGAAAAAGAGTTGCTTAAAGGAAATACAGTTATGGGATGGCT
>JADGBP010000306.1 GCA_015231395.1 Desulfamplus sp.
GAAGCTCTTTTGCATTTTGCTAATCGCAAAAAGGATATTCTTGGACTTTTTGGTTTTTATGAAGAATCGAAAGCTGCCTGATTTTTCAATAGCTTATGCTGACAAATTATTTATCTGGAAAACTATAGCAACGCATAAGCTCACACATAGCAACGCATAAGTTCAAACATCGCAACACATAAACTCAATCATGGCAACACGTAACAATTTGACATATAAGGAACTCTTCTTAAGTTTTTATCGATAGGAGTACCAAGGATAACGCAAGATGCCCTATAAAAAAATGATGGCAAAGATTATTGCTAAAGAAATTATTGATTCCGGAATCAACATTCCCTCGTTACCGGATTCAGCACAGTTTCTTATAGATATGGCTCAAACGCCTGTGGATAAAATTGAGCTTGATCTTCTTGAGAAAACAATTAAAAACGATCCAGTTCTTTTTGCCCAGCTTCTCAAACTCGCCAACTCATCATATTACAGCAGAGGTATCCCAATAACTGGAGTACGTAACGCCATATTGCGTATAGGTCTTACCGAGACCATGCATTCTCTTTATATGTATCTCTTTAAAAAAACGGTTCCTGTATTTCCAAAACTCAATGGTTTTTCAGACAAGGAATATTGGGAAGAAGCATGGGCGTGTGCTGTCGCGAACAGAAGGCTTGGAGATCCAGCACTTCTTGTGACCGCACTGCCAGGAGATCTTTATCTTGCCGGCTTGCTTCAGGGACTCGGCAAATTGATCCTCGCAGTTTATAACCCCGAGTCATTTGAAAAATGCATAAAAATCGCCCAAACCTCGGGAAAATCATTAAGAGACATTGAACTTGAGATATTTGGAACCACTGACGCTCTTGTGGCAAATAGCATTCTTGAATCATGGCATCTTCCGGAGAATATTTGTGCAGCGGTTGAGCATTGGCACGCCCCAGAATTTGCAGCACCTGAACACAGGGAAATCGCCGCACTTACTCAGTTTGCCTGTTCCATTGTAAGAATTTCAGGGCTTGTAAGCACATGTGAGTGGATGGAAAAAGCCGGAACAGAACCCTTTTATACGGATCTTTCAAATATCTATATTTTTAAAAACAATCTTTATCCTCTCGCGAGTACTGGAAAGCAGTATAAGCTTGTTCAGGAAATTGTTTCTATTTTGGAAAAACATCTTACTAAGACAGAAGAGTTCAATGAAAAAGAAGACAATCAAAAAACAGACTTTAAGAATCAGACCGAACCACATCAAAAATCCGGCGTTAACAAACAGATGGATTTCCATGAAAAAAAAGATTTTGGCAAGAAGATTGAAGTTCATCAAGAAACAGACATCAGGAGCCATATGAGCAATGGTATTGACAAATATCCTACCGGAGGTAAAACCGGACGTAAAAAGAGTGGATTTTTTGCATGGATACGTGCACTGTTTGCATGATTACTTTTTGGCATATAAAAATTTATTTTTGTCCTTTATATTGGTGTTAGAATCAGGATAGCCAAGATTAAAGGATAAGGCAGGATAAGGATAACCATATCCTGAAAATCATTGTTTATCCCGTAAATCCTGATTCAGACAGCAACTTTCCCCAACTCCACCCTAAAAACTGTCCTTCCTACCTCGCTCTCAACCGTAATAGTGCCGTTGTGTTTTTCGACAATCTTTTTACAGATGCCAAGCCCCAATCCGCTGCCCTGCCCTCTCTCTTTTGTTGTGAAAAACGTATTAAAAATCCGATCTAAATTCTCCTTTGGAATGCCGCATCCGCTGTCTGTAATGCTCACAATTACGTGCGTGTCGTTCTGGTCTGCCGTGATTTCCATTCTGCCTTTGTGGTCCATTGCCTGCAACGCATTATGCACAAGATTTGTCCAGACCTGATTCAACTCGTCTGGATAACAGGGAATTGGCGGGATATTCTCAAATCCCGATACTGTAAGCTCAACCCCAAGTTTAATCTGGTTGTAGTAGAGAGTCAAAACCGTTTCGACACCTTCAAAGATATTTGCCTTGATTTTATTACCTGTTCGGTCGTAATGGGCGTAGTTTTTCAGGGCAAACACAGTCTTTGAAGCCCTATCAACTGCTGTTATGATATTGCCAGCATTGCGGCTCTGACCAGAAAGCAGGTATGCAAGACGAACAAACCACTCAGCATCTTTTTCTCTGAAAAGCGGTAGAAACTCCTCAATATTATGCACAACTCCCATATCAACCAGCAAATCGGCAATATCGTCTGCATCCTCTATTTCGGCATCTTCAAGCTGGGAGGTAAGCTCTTTTTTAAATTGTCTGCCCTCTTTTGCCGTGATTGGAAGCCGTTTTGCAATCGCCCTGTTGAGTAGTCCGAAAAAATAGGGCTGCTTTTCAATACTCAATCGTGAAAAAAGTTCGGAAAGCTGGGGCAAAGCATCGTTAAAGCCAGTAAGCATGTTTGACGCCCCGCCCTTGATTACACCAAGCGGCGTGTTGATTTCGTGGGCAACTCCAGCGATAAGCTGACCCAAAGCTGCCATCTTTTCCGATTCGATAAGCTGGTCTTGCGTAGATTTCAGATGTTCAAGAGTGTCGGTAAGTTCGCGGGTTCTCTCAATAACAAGCTCTTCAAGATTGGCGTAAAGTTTGGCATTCTCAATTGAAATCGCAATCTGGGAAGAGAGAAGACGCAGCATTTCAAGCCGTTCAGGCGTAAAAGCTCCGTGTGTCAGGGTGTTCTCAAGATAACCGATTCCGACAAGTTTTGTCTGGTGGATAATCGGAACGCACAGGATTGATTTTGGTTGATTGACAAGAATGTAAGGGTCTTTATTGAACTGCTCTTCATCGGAAATATTATTGAGAATCAAGGGGTTGTGGGTTCTGATGACGTAATGAATAATGGTTGGAGGCAGGAGTAACTTGCCATCTTTTTCGATTGAATTCAGCGGAATTGACTGCATTGACTCCACAGATTTAATCTTTTCAGAGCCTCTCTTTTCAATGCTTCCAATCGCTTCAATAAACCAATTTCCGCCTTTTTCCAAGAGCAGAAAACCCTTTTGTGCCCCTGCGTTTTCCATCACAATTTCTATCATCGTTTCAAGGAGTTTGTCGAATCGTATCTCTTCGGAAATTGTTTGGGAAGCCTTGATTATCGTGTTCAAATCAAGTGGCTCTGACTCTTTTGTGGTTGTGGCTTTGGCAGTTTTTTCAGCTTGTTTTTCTTCTGTTTCTGGCGTTCCTTCTGTGTTTGCTGCTGATTCGTCCGATATTTTTGCGTCTGTTTTCTCTTCTTTTGCTTTCTCCTTTTCTTTCTCTTCTGACTCCACTTGCAAGAGTTCTGGATATGTTTCGTTAAGTTGTTTGACCTTTGCCATCGCACCCCATTTGAAATATCGGTCTCTTGCTTCCGTCATGTATGAACGTGCGAGAAACTCTTTATCGTTCTCAAGGTAGAATTTCGCTGCAAGTTCATACGCTAACGCCTCTTCTTG
>JADGBP010000307.1 GCA_015231395.1 Desulfamplus sp.
CACTGATTAGCTCTTGAATATTGGGTATAATTAAATGTGAGGATTGTGTGGTATTATTCCAAAACCATATACACAAAAAGAATTGGGAAACCTTTTAAATAGAATCTTTGGGAATAAATATCATGTTGACTGAATTTATCAACAAAAGAAAACTGGGTACAAAGCTGGTTATAATTTTTGCAGGAGTAATTATTGCTGTATTGGGAAGTGCACTTATTAATGTATTTATCTTGACAGATAACGCTTTTGACCGAATCTATAAAGATAAGCTTGCCTCAATACAAGAAAAGGCGGGTTTTTTCTACTCTCAGGAGGTCGGGCGGCTCGGTGGATATTCCAAAATTATCGCTGAAGATGCCTCAATATCAGGTCTTGTTGCAAGTGGTGATACTAAAGCTCTTGAGACTGTTATGGTGAACGCTTTCAAAAAGCTCAACAGCCAAGATTCTTCAGTTCATACATTAGAAGTTACTGATGCTGGATGTGTTGTGCTTATGAGAGGTCATAACCCCAAAAAGAGCGGTGACAACAAAAGCAAAACATTGCTCTTTGGTGAAGCCATGAAAACTCAGTCTTTCCTGTCAGGAGCTGAAGTATCAACCTCAACAGGACTTCTAAGTCTTGATGCTGTCTCTCCTATATTTCAAAGCGGTAAGTTTGTAGGGCTTCTGAAGGTGGGTTCTTATCCTAAGTCAGAGAATCTTATCAAACAGAAAAAGATGCTTGATGTTGATGTCTCAATAGTAATGGAAGATAAAGAGAAAGGCATCTCTTCTGAAATCATGAAGAAATATGAAGTTGACAGCAAATTCTACGAGGAACAGAAGTTGATTGTTTATGGCTCCACATTTCCTCATGATACTGCTGCATTATTCAAGAAATTGCCTGAAGGTACAATAGCAGACATTGATATAAATGGTCAAAAGTATATTACTCAGGAGATACATCTTAATATAGACGGAAAAGATGTCCATGAATTTGCAATGATAGCCGCCCTATCTAAAACCGAGCTTGAATCAGTGCAAAATTCTCTTGTCAAATCTGCCATGCTCGCTGGAATTGTAGCTCTGGTTGCGATTTTTATTACAGCTTTTGTTGTTGTTCCCTCTATTACTTCGCCAATCAGAAAAATTGCAGAGGCAATAAGATACATCGAAAAAGAGGGTGATCTTAAAAAGAGAGTTGATGTAACATCAAAGGATGAGGTTGGAATAATGGCAGATAATTTCAACTCATTTATTGCAAAACTTCAAGGTATCATAACTGATATTTCCGGCAGTGCAAGCTCTCTTTCATCGGCATCTGAGGTTCTCTCTTCATCTTCTGATAGAATTGATAAAGCTGCCGGTGATATGGCTGACAAATCAAACACTGTTGCAGCTTCAGCAGAGCAGTCAACTTCCAACATAAATACCATTGCATCAGCCGCGGGTCAAATGTCTTCATCAATTAGCTCTGTTGCTGCTGCAATTGAAGAGTTAAATAGTTCACTTAATGAAGTGGCACAAAATTGTCAGAAAGAGTCAAGGATTGCATCAAGTGCAAAAGAGCAGGCCGTTGCTGCCAACGAAACCATGAAAAAACTTGACACTTCGGCAACATCTATAGACAGGATTATTGATGTAATCAAAGGCATTTCCGAACAGACTAACCTTCTTGCCCTTAACGCAACAATAGAAGCTGCAAGGGCAGGAGAAGCTGGAATAGGGTTTGCTGTTGTTGCAAATGAAGTAAAGGAGCTTGCAAAACAGACAGCTCAAGCAACTCAGGAGATACAGAACCAGATTGCACAGATGCAGGAAAATACTGTAAGCTCTGTAAAGGCGATTGAAATAATCTCCGATGTGATTGAAGAGGTAAACTCAATAGCTCACACAATCGTCAACTCAGTTGACCAGCAGAGTTCAACAGTAAGGGAGATTTCAAGCAGCGTGAGTTATGCGAGCCAAAGTGCCTCTGAAGTGGCGGTTAATGTTGATGAGTCTGCAAAAGGACTTGCGGAGGTGGCAGCTACAATAGCCGGTGTCAACGCAAACATCTCAGATACATCCGAAGGTATCAAAAAGATAAGGGACAACGCAGGCTCATTGAAGAAACTTGCTTCAGGGCTTGTGAGTATTGTAAGGCAATTCAAGATTTAACTCCATAACTCAAAAGGTTATAAACCCAATTCTGACATATCACACCTGCACTTATGTGATGCAGCCTCTCTTTCTGTTATACTTGTACTCATGGCTTTTCTTTTCAGGGTTAAACATTGATCCAGAAATCAGCAACTATAATTTTTCCCTTGTAGTCAAACTGACACCATATCTTGTACAAACCGGCTTCAGGAAAACCGGTCATAAATTCTATCTTTGAATCTTCCCCGCCTTTCATCGCATGGGCATGAATATAGTTTTTGCTGGTAAATACTGACGATTTTTTGATTATTACCAGATGCCCTTTTTCTCCAAGATATGGCTGCAACCCTTTGACAGGGCTGTTATCCACAAACTGCTTTAAATCAAATGTGATAGTGGTCTCTTCATTAGCTTTTACTGGTGTCGGGGAGAAAGTCAAACTGACCTTCATATCGTCAATAATTTTTTCTGTTTTTTGGGTATCGGTAGTATCTGATGGTTTTTCTTTACCTTTTATGCCGAGTTTCAGCACGGAAAGCTGTTCTTTCTGTCCCGCCGGTCTATAATCAGAAAACAGGGTATAGTCTCCGGCAGACGGGAGAGTAGTATCTGTCAAAAAATAGCCGTCTCCCTGATGTTCTGGATGAAGATGACTGAAAAATCCAAGATCATTACTGACCAGAATAAGATGCATCAGTTTTTCCTGAAACATATCGAAGTCAGGAACATTCTGTCCTTTATCATCCTTGATAAAAATTTTTATCTTGAACGGTTCTTCCTGTCTTATTCCATCAGGAACAGACATCTCTGCCTTAAAAGATTTTTCTGCTGCTTCGTCCGAATGAGCTTCATGCTGTGAATGAGCATCCTGAGCAATTGCAATTGAAAAGGTTGAAGCTGTCCATACTAAAACAAAACAGATTCTGATAATTAGATGTTTTTTTTGCATGGTATTTCTCCCTCATTGTTAATGACAGGGACATGAGACGTAATAAGTCCCTGTCAGTGGAAAATTATTTTTTCATCTGTAGCATCATCTGGGTAGATGTAATAAGACCTTCAACCATGCCTTGCATCATTGCATTCTTTTTTTCCATCATCTTGTGGCATTTCATCATATCTTCCATACCCATCATCATGCCTTGCCCCCCGGACATCATGCCCATCATACCTTTTCCCTCAGCCATAGGTTTTTTATCGCTCATGTTTCCCTCAGGCATTTTTTCTCCCTTGGACATCATACCCATCATGCCTTTTTTTTCGGACATCATTTTGCAGCCAGGAAGACTTTTCAGCATTTTCATACCATCCATCATGGTTGTCATATACTCTTCCATCAATTTCT
>JADGBP010000308.1 GCA_015231395.1 Desulfamplus sp.
TGAAAATCAAAATTGACTAAAAAAATGATTACGGGTATGTACGGGTATGAGGTTCTTTTTAACTGTCATAATAAGTTCTCTTAATTGACATAAAGAGATATAAATATCAATATTAAAAATTATACGGGAAATGAGGATTATCTGGTAAATATTATTTGACAAAGAGGTAAATATTATTTGACAAAGATTATCTTTAAACTCTCGGGAGAAGAGGTTGATAATGAGTGAATTTATTCCTTCAAGAGATGATGCAATGTTGCTGCTGAGAAAATATAACACAAGTGAAAGTCTTATCCGCCATGCCATTGCAGTGGAAGGAGTTATGGGATATTTTGCAGATAAATTTGGAGAAGACAGAGAAAAATGGCAGGTAATAGGACTTGTCCATGATATTGATTATGAACTTTATCCTGATCAGCATTGTTCAAAGAGCACAGAGATACTTCAAGAACATGAATGGCCAATGGAGTATATCAGAGCCGTAGTTAGTCACGGCTGGGGAATCTGTTCTGATGTTAAACCTGAATCAATGCTGGAAAAAACACTTTATGCTATAGATGAACTGACTGGATTGATTGCCAGTACAGCATTAATGAGACCGTCGGTAAGTGTTCTGGATTTGACTGCCAAATCTGTTAATAAAAAATGGAAAGACAAACGTTTTGCAGCAGGTGTTGATCGCAGCATCATTGAGAAAGGAGCACAAATGATGGGCATTGAAAAAACAGAGCTTATCACTGAAACAATAATGGGCATGAGAACAGTGGCTGAAGCTATCGGTCTCAAAGGAAATCTTTAGTTTTCCAGATAGTTAAATTGGCAAGAGTAGGGGCAATCCCTTGCGGTTGCCCTTAAAAATTGAGATGCCAAAATATTTTTCTGGAAGTCTATATAGATTGAAATTCCTGAATAATCTAATTCAAAAAGACATGTATCAAAAAAAGCAAGTATTTACTAACCCCCATAATAAACAGGAGAAAAGCAGTGAATGACAACAAAAACAAACTTGTAACGCTATCTTACATTGTCCTTATGGTAATTCTCATTGTTATTCTGAACAGCACCAGGAATAACTCAGGAACTCAACATGGTGAAACAGGTCAAAACATTGATCCTGCCGCATACAAGGAAGCGGTTGAACCAAATGCCCAGACAACAAAAATGGAATATCTTAATCAAGTTCTTGAAAACATTGCTACAACTGACAATAGACCCGTTAAAAAATCAGCGGCAGATGATGGCGAAAATCCTTTTGCTGCCAAAATATCTTCTGATATTGCAATTGCAAAGCTCATTCAGGGTAATATAAAGTTTGCAAAAGGCGAATCAACCTATCCGAACCTTGATCTGGAAAGACGTCTTCTGGCAGCGACTGAAAGTCAGGCAGCATATGCGTTTGCAACTGTACTTAGTTGCTCTGACTCCAGAGTTCCTGTAGAGGCAATCTTTGATGCAGGAGTTATGGATATTTTTGTGGTGCGTGTAGCCGGAAATGTATGTGATGTAGATGAACGGGCATCTATTGAATATGGACTTACCCATGTGAATACCCCTGTTCTGGTTGTTATGGGGCATACTCAGTGTGGTGCAGTCACTGCTGTTACTCATGCTATTCAGGGTCGGGATGAGATTGAAAGCAATCTCTTGGAGCTTGTGGATAATATTCAGCCTGCTGTTAAAAAAGCCATTGAGCTTAATCCTGATGTCAAGGGAGATGATATCATTCCCATAGCTACAGAAGAGAATGTATGGACATCAATTGAGGATCTTTTTATAAGAAGCCCTGTTACCAGAGAATTAGTTACAAAAGGGTACGTAAAGGTTGTCGGTGCTGTATATGATATTGGCACAGGCAATATCAACTGGCTTTCCGAAGAAAAGCCTCTTGATATTTTAGCAAAGGTTGAAGCCTCTCCGGAAAAGGCAGGGATAACATCATGTCATACAGAAGAAAAACACCATGGCAATGCTGTTAAAGAAGAAAAAATTGAAGGTGCTGAAGAGAGTGCTGTGAAAGAAGATAGTGTTTCTGCTGAAGAAAGTACCGTAAAAGACGATGGTGCTACTGATGAAGAAAGTGCCGTAAAAGAAAATGGTGCTGCTGACGAAACACCCGAAGCAACAGAAGAGGATAATGATCAAAAAGAAACCCCTCAAGCAGCAGAGCCAGTAACAGATAAAGCATAAAACAAAAAAATATTAACAAAAGACAAAATACAAAACGGGTGGGGCAAAAAACAATATCATGTCTCACCCTGACATAAAACGAAAGTGTGTCTCACCCTGAGATAAAATAAAAATGTGCCTCACCTTGAGATAAAATAAAAATGTGCCTCACCTTAACATAAAATCACAAATGACTTCACTATGAAAAAAATCATAAACTTATAACCTCAACAAACCATTTGGTGATGGTATCCATAAAAAGCCTTCCTTCAAGTGTCAGCCTGAATTTTCCATCTCTTGTTTCTCCCCAGACTCTCTTGTAAATCTGTTCAAGCACTCTTTCAAACATAATATGGAATTGTCCGCCGGATCGCCGTTCAAAAGATTCAATATCAATGCCCATGTCTGTCCTGAGCCCAAGCATTATCATCTCCATGAGGTTTTGTTCGTTTGTCAACAACTCTCTCTCGCCGACAGGCAATTTTGACTTCTGAAGAATAGAAATATAGTGATCCACGTCTTTAATGTTCCATGAGCGTTCAAGTTTGCCGTCATATGAGTGTGCAGAAGGACCGAATCCAAGATATGGAATCATCTCCCAATATTTTTTATTGTGTCTTGACTGATATTCCTGTCCGACTGCAAAATTGGAAATCTCATAATGGGAAAATCCCCTGGAAACAAGATGGTTTGATGTCAGTCTGAAGAGAGAAGATACGCTTTCCTCTTCCAGAGGGGAGATCTCCTTTCTTTTATAGGCTGCAAACATTGGAGTATCGGGTTCATAGCTGAGCATGTAGCAGGAGATGTGCTCAGGTGAATATTGAAGTGCCTCCTCAAGGTCGCTTAACCAGATGCTTTCGGTTTCTCCGGGAAGTCCGTATATTAAATCAATACCTATATCCTTAAACCCCGCTTTTCTTGCAGCTTGAATGGTTTGTCGTGCCTCATCTGCAGAGTGAATTCTGTTGAGAAAACCAAGTTTTGCATCATTGAATGATTGCACTCCGATACTGAGGCGGTTGATTCCAAGAATTTGTATTTTTTCAAGATATTGATCTTTTTTTGCATTTATATCCTTGAATGCATTGATATCTTTTAATCTATTTATATCTGTGATTGTATTGGTATCTGTTAGTGTATTATTCTCATTTATTGTATTGATATCTTTGATTGTGCCTCACCTTAACATAAAATCACAAATGACTTCACTATGAAAAAAATCATAAACTTATAACCTCAACAAACCATTTGGTGATGGTATCCATAAAAAGCCTTCCTTCAAGTGTCAGCCTGAATTT
>JADGBP010000309.1 GCA_015231395.1 Desulfamplus sp.
GCCTCTATGAAGCTGGCCAAAATCCATAGGTACGCCTATAATCTTGATTTTTCTATACATGGTTAACCTTTTTGTGAAAAAAAACATTACTTTCATTGAACTATTAGAGGGAAGTATATATCATATGGAAGTGAGAACTATTCAATTCAAAAGAACATAAGCAGCTTTGCCGCAATTATTACAAAATTGAAAAGAATGTGTTCCCTTTTAGATTGAACCCAAATTCTACTGCATTAATCTTGGATTGCAATTCCTGAACAAGAGCAGTCAACGACCCCTACCATAAATGGTAGGGGCTTGTAGGAAACTACAAGCCTTGTTGACCAGACTAAGTTCTTTGAGAACTACGTTATTTTGGTCATAATACCAACGAATGCGTGCCAGTTCGTTGCTCTATTGTTCGGCATTAAACAGGTGTAAAGGTCTAAAGCCAGTGTGCCGAGCGTAAAAAGCCATTATAACTTTGTCGAGGCAAACATTACAGCCGCAAGGCTGATACTCATTAATTTGAGTAAAAACAGTTTTGCATGGAAAATTCTTCCCATGCAAAACTTTTCTTTCACAACAAACTAAAAGGAGGAGGTGCATTCCTCCGCTACCCTAAAGGGATAGCGGTTTCCTGCACCTTATTTTATGAAATATCACATATTAAACGAAAAACGAATATTTAAGATAAGGATTTAATTTGAGTCATGAGACCAGAAGAAAAGATACGCGATCAGGAGACTATAGACACTATTAATAAACTCCTTGATGATGGTGCCGAAAAGATGAGCGTTATAATGCGCCACTCAGACCGTTTTTTTCATAAAGACAGCTCAATGGAAGTATTTATGGGACTTACTGAAAAAGGAAAAGATTTTGCCATGAAGCTTGGCACCCAGCTTCCCAAAAATCCAAGACCACGCCTTTTTTCCAGCCATTTTGGCAGATGTATAGAGACTGCATATCTAATTGACAAGGGGTATATCAAAGCACACGGTCTTTTTAATGGCCATAACTCCCAGTCTCTGGAACTCTCCCCATTTTACATCACAGATATTCATAAAGCCATCGCTCTGGTCAACGATCTTGGTAATATAAATTTTCTTAGAAAGTGGTTCAACCATGAAATTTCTGAAGAGATTATGCTCAACCCTGAAACTGCCGCACAAACAATAGCTGATTTCATGGTAAAACAGATGGATGCACTTGAACAGGGTGAGATTGCCCTGTGTGTCTCTCACGACTGGAATCTTTTTCCGTTAAAGGAGTATAAACTTAAACTGCCTCATGAAGAGTATGGAACTGTCGGATATCTTGAAAGCGTCATTATTTTTGAGAAAGAGGGCGAGAACTACATTGTTAATTATCAGCAGGAGCCTTGCATACTATAGCTTTCCAGCTCAGATACTGTTCAACCATATTGGAAAATAAAGAAATTTTTACTATCTATTCAGGAATTTCAATCAAAAAATAATTGCAGCGAAGCTGCTTATGTTAAATCAGGAGAACATCAGTAATGATACTTGTATTAGAAAAAGGAATCACCCAGCAAAAAAAGAGTCAACTCAAAAGTATTTTAGCAGAACAGGGTTGCATGGTTCATGAGCCAGGAGGGAGCGGACAGAATATCCTTGGAGTTATTGGAAAAAACAGCCTTACCAGAGAATTTTTGATTGCCCAGGAAGGAGTTGCGGATGTGGTGCCTATTTCCACTGCCTACAAACTGGTCAGCAGACAGATGAAAAAAGAGGATACAATCATAAAAATTGGTAACGTGGAAGTTGGAGGCAATAAAATTACCATTATTGCAGGCCCATGTGCCATAGAGAGCCGTGAACAGGCAATGATCATTGCAAAAGAGGTCAAAAAATATGGTGCCACCCTGTTTCGGGGTGGTGCATTCAAACCAAGATCCTCACCATACTCTTTTCAGGGTCTTGAAGAGGAGGGGCTTAAAATTCTGGCTGAAGTTCGTGAAGTGACAGGATTGCGTGTGGTTACAGAGATCACATCTCCCATGCATGCAGATCTTATGATGAAGTATGTTGATGTAATTCAAATCGGTGCCAGGAACATGCAGAACTTTGAATTGCTAAAATGTGCAGGAAGAATGGGCAAACCGGTGGTGCTAAAGCGGGGGCTTGCATCTACCATCGAAGAGTGGCTCATGTCTGCTGAATACATTGCAGCCGAAGGTAACACAAATATCATTCTTTGTGAGCGGGGCATCCGTACCTTTGAACCCTATACCCGCAATACGCTTGATCTGTCAGCCATACCGGTACTAAAGCAGTTGACCCATCTGCCGGTATTGATCGACCCAAGCCATGCCACAGGTATTCGTGAAAAGGTTGCCCCCATGTCCAGAGCTGCCATTGCTGCCGGTGCTGATGGCCTTATGATTGAGGTGCACCACAAGCCTGAAGAGGCTCTTTCTGATGGCCCCCAGAGCCTCTATCCCAAACAGTTTGGAAGACTTATCAGAGATATTTATGTTATTGCACCAGTGGTTGGCAAACAGCTTATCCATGATTACACAGGTTACAGTGCCGCAAGTCCGGGTTCATTATCAGCAGAATCAGGAAAATCACGAGAGGGAAAGCGTGTTGTCTATCTTGGTGAACAAGGCACATTCAGCCACAAGGCAGCGATGCAGTATTTCAGCAGTGATGTGGAAAATTATCCTGTACCATCATTTCGTGATATTTTTGAGAATGTTAAAAGCGATGCCGCAGCTTTTGGCATAATTCCAATTGAAAACTCACTTGCCGGCAGTATCCATGAAAATTATGATCTGCTTTTGGAGTATGAACTGTTTATAACAGGAGAATTATCCTTGAGGGTTGTCCACAATCTGATTGCCCATCAAGGTGTGAAAATAGAAGATGTAAAACAGATACTCGCACCACCTCCAGCGTTTCAGCAGTGCCGAAGATTTTTGGATGCCAATCCTGATATGAAAATAGTACCTGTCAACGCCACTGGAAGTGCTGTCAAAAGGATTTCAGAATCAGGAAATATGGAAGACGCTGCCATTGGAAGCGTTGAAGCTGCCGAGCTTTTTTGCATGACAGTTCTGGAAGAAGCTATTGAAGACAATCCTCGCAATTTCACACGTTTTGTGGTCATTGAAAAACAGATGGCTCAGGAAGGGATTAAAAATAAATCCTCAATTGTCTTTTCAACCTCCAACAAACCAGGCTCTCTGTTTGAGGTAATGAAGGTATTTTCAGAAAACCAGATTAACCTGGTAAAATTAGAATCAAGACCTATTCATGGAAAACCGTGGCAGTATATGTTTTACGCAGATTTGGAAACTGACCTCACAGACAGCAGTGCCAGTACTGACAATGTAATAAAGGCGATTGAGCAAAATACTGAATTTTTCAAAATTCTTGGAAGCTATAACTGTGGGAATAAGAGAACGGAATAATTTGTTGGTATCTACCAGTAAAATATTTTGGCATTCTCAATTTTGAAGG
>JADGBP010000030.1 GCA_015231395.1 Desulfamplus sp.
TTGTGGTTGCCCTTCTTCAAAATTGAGATATCAAAATATTTTTCTGAAAATCTATATGTGAGATAGTTAAAAGCCCCTTCTAAATCCAGATTCAGAAGGGGCTTTGCTTTTAAAGTTAAATCATCGTCAGAGGCTAAAGTTAAATCAGCATTAGAGGCTAAAGTTAAATCAGCATTAGAGGCTAACGTTCACTCTGCGTATGTATTCGCGTTATATGTTAAATCAATCAGTTACTGGTAAGAACCCCCTGCCCCGTAGCTTCAAGCACAGACTGCCAAAGTTTACCGTGTGTATCCACATTTTTTCTTTTTCCGGCTGATGCCTCCATTGGAATATGTATATAGTTATTATTCCAATGACTTATCATTAGCTTTGTCTTTCCAGCCATACCTGCATGAACCGCGTCTCGTCCTAAAAAACCACAAAATACACTATCATTGGCATTGGCAGGCAGACTGCGGATTATATAGCTCGGGTCAATATATTTAAGATTTACCGCAATATTTTTTTCAGCAAACCATTTGTTGATTTCACTCTTCAGAAACACGCCAATATCTTTAAGCTTTATGTTGCCGGAAGGATCATACTCTGTTTTCTGATCTGCAAAAAATTTCTGACCAGCACCTTCTGCAACTACAATTACAGCGTGTTTTCTTTCAAGCAGCCTTTTTTCAAGAGCCGCGAAAAATCCCGAATCGCCATACAAATCAATATCAATCTCCGGTATCAGCACAAAGTTGGCATCCTGCTGGGCAAGGGCGGCGGTGGCAGCCAGAAAACCGGCATGACGACCCATGAGTTTAATCAAACCAATGCCATAAGGATATCCGGCAGCTTCATTATGTGCCCCTTTAATAGCAATTGTTGAAATATCCACAGCAGTATCAAATCCAAAGGTTTTGGATACTAAATAGATATCATTATCAATGGTTTTGGGAATGACAATTACGCTGATTTTAAGGTTTCTGGAATTGATTTCATCTGCAATTTTATTGGCAGCCATCAATGTTCCGTCTCCTCCAACCATAAAGAGAATGCCGATATTCATCCGTTCCAAACAATCCACAATTTCATTGATATCCTGAGTTCCCCGTGAAGAGCCAAGAATAGTTCCTCCTGTATCAAGAATATGGGATACTGCATTTGGAGTCAGCTCCAGGACATCATGACCATATTCAGGTATAAAACCTTGAAGTCCGTATTTGATGCCATAAATATTTCTTACGCCATAGCAGTGATAAAGCTCCAGAACAACAGAACGTATAATGTCGTTGAGTCCCGGACATAGACCTCCGCAGGTCGCAATTGCACATTTAAGTTTGTTTGGGTCAAAATAGATTTTTTCTCTGGGACCTGCCATTTCAAAACTTGAGATCTCAATTTTGTTTTCGATATGGTATAAAATAGATTCATAATCCACTTCGCCAATAATCCTGTCACTCTCCTTGACAAAGCGGTTTGTGTATCCGCCTTTGACTTTTCCCTTTAAAGGAGAGGGGATCTTTGCTTCCCCCAGTGTCTGTATCCGTGTGTCGAGATTGTCTATATTCATCGCTACTCCTTGATCGTTTACTCCTTGTAAACATTATCCAGTTCTGCCAAACAATTTTTTGCCTTTATGCTTCGGAGTGACCGGAATCTGGACATGACCGTTACTGTGAAAACACATTTTTGCTTTTATACTCCGGGGTGACCAGAATCCGGACATGACCGTTACCGTGAAAATAAAACATATTGTGAGTTTTATGGTCGGAGGTGGTTAAAACCCGACAAGGATGATTTAGTCCTTAAGAGGGCTGATATTCCATATTTCGTTTGCATACTGAAGTACCGCCCTATCGCTTGAAAATTTTCCCATATTTGCTGTATTAAGAATAGATCTTCTTGCCCAGTCGTGTTGATTTTTATAGGCTGCACTGACTGCCTCCTGGGCTTCTATATATGAGCGATAATCAGCAAGAAGCATGTAAAAATCACCCTGATCCAGCAGGGAACGAATGATCGGGGCAAAAAGATCAGGATTTTCCGGAGAGAAAAAGCCGCTGCTTATCATATCAAGCGTCTTTTTCAATTCAGGGTCATCTTCATATATTTTTCTGGAGTTATAACCTTTGTCTCTAATTGAAGATACAGCATCAGACTCCAATCCGAAAATAAAGATGTTATCCTTTCCCACCTCCTGCATAATTTCCACATTTGCACCGTCCAGAGTGCCGATAGTGAGGGCACCGTTCATGGCAAATTTCATGTTTCCTGTTCCTGATGCCTCCATTCCTGCCGTTGAGATCTGTTCTGAAAGATCTGCTGCCGGAATAACCTTTTCTGCCTGTGAAATACAGTAGTTTGGCAAAAATATCACTCTTAGAAATTTTTGAATTTGTGAATCCCGGTTTATCTTTTCTCCTATTGAGTTAATCAGCTTGATAATAAGTTTTGCCTGAACATATGCAGGTGCTGCCTTGCCGGCAAAAATTACGGTTCTTGGTACACCTGAAAACTGCTCGGAACCAGATTTGATACGATTATACAAGGTAATAACATGGAGAACATTAAGAAGTTGTCTTTTATATTCATGAATCCTTTTTACATGGACATCAAAGAGAGTATTAGCATTGACCATCAGTCCGGTTTTTCTCAGAATATAATGTGCAAGCCGCTTTTTATTAGCGTGTTTTACTGCCATCCATTCAATTCTAAATTTTGGATCATCTGCCAGAGGAATCAGTTTTTTGAGCTGCTCAAGATCCTGACCATCTATCCACTCAGAACCGATAGCAGAACTTATAAGTTCTGACAGTGCTGGATTGACCTGATAAATCCAACGTCGGGGAGTAACTCCATTGGTAATGTTTCTGATTCTTCCTGGAAACATTTTGTCAAAGGATTTGAACATGCCCTGTTTAATAATTCTGGTGTGCAGTTCTGCAACTCCGTTAACCGAATGACTGCCGATAATGGCAAGATGTGCCATCCTGACAAGTTTTCGGTCGCCATCTTTTATTACAGACATCTGTGATTCAAGTTCAGGCTGATTTGGAAATTGTTTTTTGAGATCTTCCAAAAAAGAGCGGTTGATTTCAAAAATAATCTCTAAATGACGGGGTAAAATACGTCCTATCATATCCACAGACCAAGTCTCCAGAGCTTCGGGCAGAACTGTATGGTTGGTATAGGCAAAGGTCTTGACACAGATATCCCATGCTTCGTGCCATTCCAGCCCCTCCTCATCTATAAGAAGTCTCATAAGTTCAGGTATGGCAATGGACGGATGAGTGTCATTGAGCTGAATAGCCACAAAATCTGGAAAACTTGTAAATTTGTAGTTCTGTTTTTTATATCGTCGGAAGATATCCTGAATGGTTGCAGAGACGAAAAAATATTGCTGCCGCAGACGAAGTTCCCTGCCTTTTTCCTTCTCATCATTTGGATAAAGCACTTTGGAAATGGTTTCACTGGTCACCTTGTTCTCAACCGCACCGATATAGTTGCCCTGGTTAAAATCCTCCAGATCAAACTCCCGGCTCGATTTGGCAACCCAAAGCCTCATATTGGTCACAAAACAGGGGTCAGACCTGTCGTCAGCATCTGATTTGTCATTAACATCCGACCCGTAATTCTCCTTCCTGTCTTTATATCCAGGAATAAATATATCGCATGGCATGGCCATCACATTTTCTGTACCCACCCACCTGTGACGGAGACGCCCTTTATCATCTGTGTAGGTTTCAGATCTGCCGAAAAATGAAATCCTGTAAAGGCTGTCTCGGCGTTTGATCTCCCAAGGGTTTCCCCTACGCATCCAGTTATCACTCTCTTCAGTCTGATATCCATTTTTGATAACCTGATGAAATATCCCATAATCATAACGGATTCCATAGCCGTAACCCGGCAGACGCAACCGTGCCATGGAGTCCATGTAGCATGATGCTAAACGTCCAAGTCCCCCATTTCCAAGACCTGCATCCCACTCCTCTTCTTCAATATCATTGAGATCAAAGCCCATTGCACTCAAAGTCTGTTCTGCCTCTTCCTCCATTCCAAGACTGATAAGATAATTTTTGAGAAAACGACCTGGTAAAAATTCAAGGGATAGATAATAGACCCTTTTGGCAAGGTTGTCGTAACATGCCCGCTGGGTTTCAATCCAGTGCTGGATCAATCTCTCCCGTACACTGAAGGCAAGTCCGGTAAAGGAGCAGTATCTGTTTGGCTTACAGGGGTCAGCTCCCATTGTTGAAAGAATATGGCGATAAATATCATCTTTAAGATTAGGGGTTCCCAACTTAAGATTAGGGTTTGCCGGCGAACAGCTCTTGGTATCAATGGGCTGCTGGGATTGATGGCTCATGGCACGTCTCCTGTAATCAAAAAATAGGTTGTATCATCTATATTGTTTTGTGCGGATTTGGCAGGGGGTGTTGTTGTTTGTGATTATTCTGCATCATGGCTATAGGCTGCATCATGGCTATAGGCTGCATCATGGCTATAGGCTGCATCATGGCTATAGGCTGCATCATGGCTATAGGCTGCATCATGGCTATAGGCTGCATCATGGTTATAGGCTGCACCATGGTTATAGGCTGCACCATGGTTATGGACTGAACTAATCTGATATATTTTAAATTCCGTTTTCCTGCTTATTCCAACAGGTTTAAGTAAAAAATACACAGGAAAACGGGTTTAGTTAATTAGTGTTATCAGCAACTAAACATGGTTACCAACTAAACATGGTTACCAGCTAAACATGGTTACCAGCTAAACATGGTTTCATATCCACGATGCTTGATAATTTCATCCTGCAATTTGTAAAAACGGCTTGCAACAACCGATGCCAAATTCGACATCATAATATATCCTGCTTTGGTATCTTTTTCAAAAAAACTGAGGAGACTTGCTCTGTCAACCATGATAATCTTACATGTTCTTGAAACACAGTAGGAAGAGAGTCTGCTTTTATGGGGAGCAACCAGACTTGACCATAAAAATGCTTTCCCTTCAGGTATGGAAGATATTGTATTTGTATCTGATGTGGGATGTCCTGGCAAATCAAATCTTAGCTCCACCTGACCTTCCAGAACAATACACAGGTGTGTCGCATCGGAACCCTCGGCAAATATCATATCTCCCCGTCTGAACTCTTTTATATTACAGTATTGATGAATTTCCTCAATCTGCTCGCTATCCAAGCCTTTAAAGATTTCAGATTTTTCCAGAAAATTAAGACTGACCATAGAATAGACCTCCTTGTTTGGCATTAGTGAGTTGGCAGGTAAAAATGGATAACATTTTCAAGGCTTTGATAAGTATCTGAACAAAATCAATCCTATATCTTTTCTGACTATTTTATGGAATTACTTATGGTCAACTACTTAATCTGCCTATTTTCTGAAAATTCGTACTCTATTTACTTATAAAACACAACATTTTTATGCATAATATGAAGGGTTCTGTTTCTTGAACAATAGATATGCATCATCTAAATTCTCAAACTCCACTGAGTGATATTGGCACCCATTTCTGGTACAGAAACTTATCCTTCCGCCTATATCTAAATTCAACGTGGTGACAGGTGCATTACAGTCACACACCTTATGAATGGGAAAAGGTTTATGGCATTGTGGGCAGGAGCAATCTACCACAGTATCCTTGATATCTTCCACTCCTACAAATTTTTTCTGATAACTCCCGTAAATCTGACTCAGATAGAGCTGACCGGCTTTACCGCTTATTTTTGCCGAAATTTCGATGGAGGGAAAATCGTCAATCTGAACCGCAGAATTCATCAACGATTTCCGGCAAGAAGGACAACTTACCTCAATTTTGATTTGACTCATACCACACCTCCTACCACTTTGATTTGACTGATACCACAGATCCGACCAACCTTTTTATTTGGCTGATACCACAGATCCGACCAACCTTTTTATTTGGCTGATACCACAGATTTTACCAACCTTTTGAGCTGATTATATTTTTTATCTTCTCTTCGGTATGTTTCTCTACAAGGATCATTTTGCGGGCTTTGGCTTTGTGGATCTTCTCAGTCAGGGTGTTTAAATCAGCAGGTTTTTCAAGAAGATCCATGGCACCAAGCTTCATTGCTTCAATTCCTTTTTCCACAGTAGCGTGACCTGTCAGCATGATAATCTGCACATCAGGGTTTATTTTTTTCAATGCTTTAAGGGTTTGAAGACCATCCATTTCAGGCATCATGAGATCCACAATAATAGCATCGTAAGTTTCGTTCATAACCTTTACGAGAGCATCTTTGGGAGAGGCTACCGTCGTAACGTCCATTCCTCTGTTCTTCATACGCTCAGACATGATCTCAAGAAATTCTGTCTCATCATCAATTAGAAGTATTTTTTCAGACATTTTAATTCTCCTTATTTTAGGTTTTCATAATTATGTTAAATTGTCATCATTATGTTAGCTTTAAAATTCTGGTCAATTCAAGTACCTATCCCGCAAGTAGCAGGATAATTTCTCTTTCTTGTTTCATATCAAGCTCTATATCAAGAAAATTGGCAAGATATATTATCTCGTCTTTATTCGGTGCAGATATTTTTTTTGCGTCTTGTGTTGCATCTTCAGTTTTTATAAGGTTAGTTATAGTGATTCTAACTTTTTTTTGTTCTTTTGACACTGAAATCTGAAGTTGTTTATCACTATTGACTCTTGTGCTTGCTGATTTTATTACCAGCCATAACAGATTCATAAGTATAAATGGATTGGTCTGAACGGAAATAGGTATCTCACACTGAACAGGTGCAAGGGTGACACCATAAGCTGATGCAGATCGTCTTCCTAAATCCAGTGTCAAATCCAGAAGCTCGGTCAGATTTATCACCTTTACTGGATCATCTACAGAATGGGCAAACCGGCTCATTTTTTTTACAATCTCATCTGCCCGTTTAACCTGATCCATCACCTTTCTGGAAAGCTTTGCTATTCTTTCTGGATCTAAAGGCTGACCACTCTTGATTACCATCAGGCTCAGATCTTCCATCAAACCCGCATTTTCATTGGTAATAGCCAAGGCGTTTTTAATTTCGTGGGCAATAGACGCACTCATGGAACCAAAATACTGCAAGCCTGAATTGCCTATGCTCAAACTCTCATGTTCTCCGCTATTAAGTTGTCCGTTATTGATTTGTCCGCTATTTACTTGCCCATTCTTCAGTTGCCCGTTATTGGCTTGCTTATTCTTAATTTGTCCTGTCATACCTCATCTTCCTTCCATTGCGTTTTTCATCATTTCAACAAGTTTTTCAATATTAACAGGTTTGATAAGGTAATGAACAGAATCAGCAACTCCTTTTTGATAGTCATCTTCAGAACCATGACCGGTAAGATAGATAAACTTCATGTCAGGATATTTTTTTTGAATCTGTTTTTTTAACTCAATACCGCCAATCTTTGGCATTTTTACATCCAGAACCGCCAAATCATACTGGTTGGTTTCAAGATATTGCATAGCTTCCTGCCCACTTGATGCCCATTGTGCCTCAATTCCCCTGAAGGAAAGCCTTTCCGCAAGAGTTTCAACATAGTCGGTTTCATCATCCACTAA
Source organism: Desulfamplus sp. (assembly GCA_015231395.1). GTDB lineage: Bacteria > Desulfobacterota > Desulfobacteria > Desulfobacterales > Desulfobacteraceae > Desulfamplus. The sequence goes on from JADGBP010000030.1 coordinate 7,574, forward strand.
GAGTATTCGCAAATTTTCTCCTCCTGTCCTGTCTTCTGTTTATAGGGCAGCGTGACCATGAAGCGTGTACCTTTGCCCACTTCACTTTCAACCTTGATGTATCCACCGGCTTCATTAACCAGCCCATAAGTAATGGAGAGTCCAAGTCCAGTTCCCCCCTGTGAAGATTTTGTTGTGTAAAAAGGCTCAAAAATCATTTCAAGATCAGCCGGTCTGATACCGCAGCCGGTATCGCTGACCGTAATAGTGCAAAATTCACTATCTTGCTCTTTCCCTTTGTTTTTCTTCTCTTTACCTCTGCTTCCATCTTTACCCTCATTTTTATCTTTTGCCTCGATTTTCAAAGTACCGCCAGACGACATAGCGGCAAAAGCATTATTGACAAGATTTAAAAATATCTGCTGCATTTTACCCCTGTCACACATCATTTCCGGAAGATTGTCGGGAATATCAACAACAATTTTGATGCTTCGGTATTCTGCCTCCTTTCCAAGAAAACCTAAAACATCCTGAATAAGATTTTTGATGTTGACCGACTGAATGCAAACCTCAAGATGTCGTGCAAAATTAAGAAGGCGATGAGTGATGCTGCCACACCTCTGAACCGAAGAGATTACAGAATCTGCAAGACCTATAAGCTTTGCATCCTTTTCGTATTTATTCTGATAGGTGAACATGTCCTTGATAAGACCGGCTTTTTCATTAATCACGGCAAGAGGGTTATTGATTTCATGGGCAACTCCGGCAGCCAGTCTGCCAATGGTGGCCATTTTGTTGTCATAGCCAATCCGGTGCATGGCCATAGCCCTTTTTTTGTCTGCAATGTACATGTTGTTTACAAGATATGTGGTCAAAGAGAGGATTACCCCAAGTATGATTGTTATGCTTACAACAAGAAATATAATCAGGATTGAACGGGTACTGTACCATGATTTCATCAGTTCAGCCTTGTTTTTAACAATCATCAGGATGAAATCAGTGTCAGGTATGTAGGCATATCCCACCATATTGATATTTCCTTTACCATCCGTCTCTTCTCGCACCTCAGTGTGGATTGAATAATCAGGAACGGGAATGTCGGTTTTTGTCAAAATATCTCCATGCATCCGGCTGGGTGTCTGTATTGTCCCTTCTCGGTTAATGATAAACGCATCTCCCATGCCGCTTAACTCCAAGTTGGACAGAAGCTCATTAAAATGTTCTGTGTCAATAGTTGCCCTCAGTACATAAAAATTATTTTCCGGCTCAACAATATTTTCCGAAGTAACAGCATTTTCTTGAGCAACGGCATTTTCTTGAGCAACGGCATTTTCTTGTTCAACAACATTTTCTGATTTAAAAGTTTTTCCGGGATAAACTCGTTTCACAGCAATGACAAAGTGCGGTTTTTCCCGAAAACCAAGAACCACATCACTTATATACATTCCCTTTTCAACCACTTTTTGAAACCATGGTTGTGTGCTGTAATCTTTTCCTTCAAGTTGATAATCCCCCACATAGACACTCTGTATTCCTTTGGAATTAATAATTCCTATATCTACAAATCCTCCAAAACCACTCCGCAGGTGATTCAAAATATTTGTCAGGCGTGTCAGGCTGTTCAGGTCATCAAACGTGTTATCGTGAACAAGAAAATCCAGAACTGATTTGTGTTTGGCAAGAAAGAAATCAATGGAGCGTTTTGTATTGGATGCCACCCTTCCAACTCTCAAAAGAATATCAGATTCAAGAGCTGTCCGGGTGACATTGTAGTCTATTGCTGTAATTGAAACGAGGGGAATCAGTGCGACCGCAGCCGTTATAATCACTGTCATCTTCCAGATTTTACGAAAATTAAAGGCGTGCCTGTATATCTTATTTTCCGATGAAGGATGCTCAAGAAATGCAGGCTTGAAATATTGAACGATAGACATATTCCCTCTACTTCAGTTTTATATAAATTCTCTAAATTCTCTAAATTCTCTAAATTATTTATTTAAGCTGCCTGAGATTTTCTTTTATTTTTTGATTTGCCTGTTTTAGGGTCTGGCTCAGGAGATCAATATCCACAGGCTTATGCAAATATGCAAATGCCCCAAGCTCCATACAGATTTTCCGGTCTGCTTCAGAACCATGACCTGTCAGGATAATCACCTCAATTTCCGGCTTGGAGGCTTTTACCTTTCTGAGCACTTCAATACCATCAATCCCAGGCATCTTGAGATCTAAAATCATAACCTCAGGCTCATCTTCATCTACTATGTTGAGTGCCGACTCTCCGTCATACGCAACAGCAGAGGTCATATCTCTTAACAGAAGACGTTCTGACAGTGTCTGGACAAATTCCCGTTCATCATCTACCAGCAGTAGCTTTGAAGGAATCTGAAAGTCATATTTTCTGTAAATATCAGCCTGATAAAAATCCTTGCCTGTTTGAGTTTCAACAGAGATTACTCCGGAAACTTTTTTTGCAATGGAAGTGATATCTTCCTCTAATTTTTTAAGCATCAGGACATTATTGTTAATGGTCAGTTTAACCGCACCGTTTTTGGCACTTACCCCGATATTATGTCCATCATCTGCCAATGCAGTCTCAACAAGAGCAGCCAGATGAAAGTCACGAACAGCGTTTTTTGAACTTTCAGTGTATTCCACAGCACCGCTCTTTGATTTTTCCAGAATCAATTTGACTGTGTCTTTAAGATTGGTTTTGTCCACCGGAATCACCATATCATAAATTGATATACTCCATGGATCTTCAACCCCAAAGATATTCTTGACCCAGGCCGCACTGTTTTTTTCATGCTCTTTTATGAGCTTTGCGGCAATCTTTTCTGTCTGCCCTTCTGCTTCCGCATTGATGATTCTGTGTTTTACATCTGCAATCAGGCATGTTCTGAGTACATGGTTGATATCACTTGGAATAAGATGTACCGGAAATCCTGACATAACAAGCTTCTCCTGTTCAAGACAGTTTGCAATGGCAAGGCGAAGATAGGCAATGGAGCGCTCTTTTTCATGGGTGAATTTATTGAAAATAGAAGTTTTTGCAATAAATGCTTCCATGATTTTTGTTTCTGTAATTTTTGACAGGGCACTTGTTTTTTTAATAATCTCTTTTTCATCAATAAGATTGTAGCCGGTTGCCTTCACAACCTCTTTGACAATAGAGTCTTCATGACAGAAGTTGCCGCTGAATATTGTAATTACTGACATAATAAGTTCCTTTTTTATTTTTTATATGAGTAGATATGCACGACTGTGAGTCTCTACTCATATCTTTGATTTTGATAACAAATCACTATGTTATAAAATTATACAATATAGATTTTCAAAAAAATATTTTGGCACCTCAATTTTCAGGGCAACCGCAAGGGATTGCCCCTACTCTTGCCAATTTAATTATCTGGAAAACTATATCAAACCAAATTCGATTATACCAGCGAACAGGCAGTTGACATGGGGCATGAAAGCTCCCGCCCATCTTTGTGTGTCTCAGGGTGAATGCTGCAAACCGCTTTTGCCATGGTTGGATAGATATGATTGTTTCCAATTTTGGCAAGAAGATGAGTTCTTTCAAAGACCTTGTAAACAGACTCGTTCACTCCACTAAAAGAGATATCTCTGCCTGAACTCCTTATATTGTCAACCAGCAGCGAAATAACCTCTTCTCCGGAAGCATCAATGTCATTGATTCCGTTAGAGACAATTACAATATGTTTGAGCAAAGGTTTTTTAATAAGGCGGTCATTTATCTGATCTTCAAGATAACTTGCATTGGCAAAGAAAAGAGGACCATCAAATCTTATAAGATCCATATACTCACACTCTTTGAGCCCATGTGTGACTGCACATCTGAAAACATCTTCATCTCCATGTCTGGAAAGAGAAGGAACTGTAGGACGCATGCTTTTGTAAAGAAATACGCCAAGTGACAGAACTACACCCACCATAATTCCCTTGTCAAGATGTGGTGCAAAAACAAGAGTTGCGATAAACGTGAGTATGGAGATAAGCCCATCATACCACTGTGCTTTCCACGCGTGAATAAATCCAGATACGTTAATAAGTCCGATAACCGCCATCATGATTACTGATGCCAGCACTGATTCTGGCAGATGGTAGAGCAGCGGAGTAAAAAAAAGCAGGGTAATGACTACGGTAATGGATGTGAATACACTGGAAAGCCCAGAGACTGCCCCTGCCTGAAGGTTTACCGCAGAACGTGAAAAAGATCCTGAAGTTGGATAACTCCTGCCGATTGCACCGAGAATATTGGCAACTCCCTGACCAATGAGTTCTTGATTGGGATCGAGTCTTTGGCCCGTTTTTGCAGCCATCGCCTTTGCTATTGAAATAGCCTCCATAAAACCGAGCAAAGCGATGATAGCAGCAAAAGGAAAGAGTTTCATAATTACCTTCATTTCAATTTTAGGAACGCCCAAAGCTGGAATACCACTTGGGACGTTACCTACAACCGCTCCACCGCCTGTCATCATGACCTTATCAGTGTCAATAGATCGATTGCCCACCTTGATCCTCCATGTTCTGCCATCGCTTTGCACACCGGCGGGTTCCGTACCCTTAGGATAAAAGGTCATTGAGGCATCTTCCGCAAGAATACCAGTGAAAAACATATCTCTTAGTTTTGTACGATATGTACTGATTTCATGCTTAATAAGACTCATTTTGACTCCAATTACCAGTAGATTATGCTCTGAATCAAGCACTCCTATGGAATCATGTAACTCTTTTGCCTTATCCATAGTGATACCTATCTGGGTTCTCTGGTCAGCAAGAGGGGGCAATTCAGCAGTAAGACGATTAAATGCTTCGATATCCGTTCTGACTTCGGCAGATTT
>JADGBP010000310.1 GCA_015231395.1 Desulfamplus sp.
GCACATCTTGGAGAGCCATATAAAAGGGCGGAGAGATAGATATTTTATGCCTATGGTTATTATTATGACAATTATTATGGCGATTATTATGCCTATTCATGCAAATACCAGTGACAATATGCCTGTTTCAACAAAAAAGAATATACATGGTTCAGCAAAAGATGCGATGGTTGTTTCAACAAAAAATAATATAAGTGTTTCAACAAAAGACAAGATAACTGTTTCAACACAAGACAAGATGGATAATTCCTCAAAAACAGATACAAAAATTCTTTTTCTTGGCGATTCACTGACTGAAGGTTTGGGGGTTAAGAAAGAAGAGTCTTTCCCATCGCTTGTTGACAATAAGCTTCGTCAGAAAGGATATCGTAATATAACTATAATCAACGCTGGAATAAGCGGTTCAACCACAGCCAGTGCTGTATCAAGGCTTAAATGGCATTTACGGATGAAACCGGATATTCTTTTTCTGGCACTGGGGGCAAATGACGGACTAAGAGGACTCTCTTTAAAAGCTATGGAGCAAAATTTAAACAGTGCTATTGAGATTTCCCTATCTGCCAGAATGACTATCATTCTGGCCGGCATGGAAATTCCTCCCAATTACGGGCATGAATATATCCGAGAATTCAGAAATGTCTTTAAATCTCTTGCTGACAAACACAAAATTACCCTGATGCCCTATCTTTTGAAAGATGTTGGTGGCATTGAACACTTGAATCAATCAGACGGCATTCATCCAAATGCAGAGGGGTATAAAATCATTGCGGACAACGTTATTCCCTATATCATGGAAAAATTGTCAACGCCTACCACACCCTGAAAGTTCATGATATAATATCTGAAAATCCATATACTAATAGAAGAGACAAAATCCTCCGAAACCAGAAAAATTTACCTACCTGTCAAGCACACTATCTGCTATTTTTACCCACTTCAAAATTAATGATAGGCGTACAAGAAAATAATGATATACGTACAAGATAAGATCTGCCTAAATATTTAGGATCCTAACCTATTAAATTTATAAGTGCATTTTTACAAAAAAAAGACATAAAAAAAATATTTTTGCTTTTTTGGGGATTTTATCGAGACTAAGGACTAATTTTTGCTTATCTTTTTTACAGACATAAAGTTTAATAACCCAAACTATAGGTGAGCCAAATGATAGATTCAATAAATGCTTATTCACCGATCAGCCAGAATATTGCCACCAGTAAAAAAGAAAATAGTGAAAATGCAGATTTATTCAGGCATTTACTGGGCAGAGCCGCACAAGGCAAAAACGAAGGCATTCAAGACACCGGGTCTGTTGATAAAAACAGGTCAATTGGTGCCTTGTCAGAAATTTCTTCTATCAAAAATATTACCATCAATGATCCACTTTCCTTGATTGAGAAAAAAACCGATGAACTGATTGAAAAGTTAGGACTATATTCAGATCAGTTGGAAAATCCCGCTGTATCCCTCAAAGATATGGACAGTCTGCTTAAAGAGATCACCGCCAGTGCCGGAAATTTGCTTAAGGAGACAGATGATTCAGGAAAAGCAGATCAAAAACTGGTTGATATTGTTCGAGAATGTGCCATTACAGCACATTCAGAGTATATCAAATTTCAAAGAGGAGATTATCTTGACGGGTTTGCCTGAAGCCTGAAAAGAGCCGGGATTATGATGTCTTTGTTTCATTTCCTGACCTGACGTGACAAGCAGAGAATCTGCCCATTGTTCCAATAAGCCTTGCATACTGCCTCGAAACTTGTTTTCAAAATATTCTAAATGTGATGATCTCGTAAAAAGTCGATCTATTAAAATGCGTCATAAATAAAATCAAATAGTTATGACTCTAAAAAATTCCTATTCAGAACTTTTTACGAAATCATCAAATGTTTAGGGCGGTAATTTTCTAATAAGCACCCAGCCTTGCATATTCCTTGCATATTGCCTCTAAAATCCTGCCAAATATCTTGTGCAACTCTACGGAGGTTGCAATCACCTAACCATACAATCAGAGCAGCAGAAAACACTGATACTGTATAATTCATACTTTTCAATAACACATTAACGATACACTCACCAACATATTGAAATGAAATCTTTTTTCAATTATCTTGACACATGTGAAGATAGATATTAATTTAATTCATTTTATTCAGTGCTACGGATAGAGTGACATTATTAATAAAATTTATGGTATGGATATTAACGGTTGTTTTACAGGCAGCTTGAAGAGTTTACAGTACAATAGATTTCTGTTCTCCAGAGCTTTTTGCTACAGAAAGGAAGATAATGCAGGTAAAAATAGAAGATCAAAACACGGTAAAAAAAACAATTCATATTGAAATTGAAAGTCAAGATGTAACAGCAGAGCTTGACAAGGCATATAAAGAGCTTAACAAAACAGCTTCAATAAAGGGGTTCAGAAAAGGAAAAATTCCACGCAAAGTATTGGAAAGCAGATTTGGCAAGGATGTAAAAGCTGATATTGTCTCAAAGCTGATCCAGAATTCTTACTCGGACGCGATTAATAATAACACCATTGCTGATATTATTGGACAACCGGTTGTAAACGAAAATTTGCCCGAGCTTGAACAGGGAAAACCTTTTAATTTTTCTATTAATATTGAAGTAAAGCCCGTATTGGCAGATATTGAATTTAAGGGAATTGAACTTAAGAAAAGAATGTACAAGCCTTCTGATGAAGAAATTGATGCCCAGCTTCAAATGATCAGACAAACTTTGTCAACTAAAAAAACAGTAACGGAAGAGCGCCCTGTAAAAGCATCAGATTTGGTCTTGATTGATTATGAGGGATTTGTAGATGGACAGCCATTTGAGAGCACCCCCAAAATTGAAAACTATCTCATGGATATTGGAAGTAAAAATATGCCTGAAGAGTTTTCTGCAAAACTTACAGGTACTATCCCGCCAAAGGCTCTGGAGATAGAAGTTGTTTATGAAGATAAACATACTGATAAAGAGCTTGCTGGAAAAACTGTTACTTATAAGGTTGCCTTGAAGGAAATACAGGAAAAAGAATTACCACCGTTAGATGATACGCTCGCTGAGAAGCTGGGACAATTTGAGAATCTTGAGATGATTAAAGATGCGATTCGTTCCAACCTTGAAGCCGGATATAAAGTAAGGATTCATCAGGAACTTAGTGAACAGGTCTTTATCAAATTGCTTGAAAAAGTAGAATTTGAAATTCCAGATATTCTTGTTGAATCGGAACTGAGTGCGATTGTTACAGAGACAGAGCATGCATATCGGCAGCACAATCTTACCCTTGAACAGGCTGGTGTATCTGAGGAGATGATTCGGACGAGATACCATCATGTGGCTGAACAACAGGCCAGAAGACGCGTCCTTATTGGCAAGATAATTGAACAAGAACAGCTCCAGTTAACAGAAGATGATACAAAAACCATGTTTGAAGATATGGCTGTTGCCATGAACGGAAC
>JADGBP010000311.1 GCA_015231395.1 Desulfamplus sp.
AATGACAAGTCTCTACTGGTCTTAGATTATCGGCAATATGAGACCGTACTGCATGATTATTACAAGCGAGAAGGATACTGGATCAATGAAGCAGAAACCCACAAGGAGTTAACAACATGAACAACATACCTGAAGTAAAAAATGAAAGTCTGGGTCTGGACGCAACAACTGGAGCCCCCATATTTGAAGTAAAAGCTGACGATCCTTATGAGGACAAGAATGCGTGGCTCGCTGCCAAAGTCAAATCAACACTTTTGTCCTATAATAATGTGAATGGTGCCGAAATTGATGTTTTGGTAGAGAGGGGTGGGGTAGTCACCTTGTATGGAAAAGCCTCCAGCAGAGCACATAAAGATTTGGTGACCGAATACACTAAGGATGTGGAAGGTGTCATAGATGTTGAAAATGAGATGATTGTGCCAGTGGAACTAATGAAGTCTGGTGAAACAACGCTTGGCGAAAAGTTAGATGGCATGAACCAGTTGATTGATGATGCCTCTATCACCGCCATGGTCAAAGCGAAGCTGCTGTATAACCGCTCGACCAGTGCCCTCAATACAATTGTCCAGACAGAGCACGGAGTGGTTAATCTAAGTGGGATAGCAAAGAACACTGCTGAAAAGGAACTTGCCACCAAACTTGTGAGCGATGTTCATGGAGTAAAAACGGTTATCAATACAATTCGCGTTGAAAAGAGTGATCTGCAGAACGTGGCTTAGGATATAGACTTCCAGAAAAATATTTCTGCATTCTCAATTTTGAAGGGCAACCACAAAGGATTGCCCCTACAGTGCTCTTGCCAATTTAATTATCTGGAAAACTATAGAATCATTCACTGAACTATCAAACCTGTGAAAATATTCAGCAAAACTACAATGAAGATTACAACTAAATTACAACTAATATTACAACTAATATTACAACAGATAAAGGAAAAATCAGCATGAAAACAACAATGTATTGCATCATGGCACTTGTAGCAATAGTCGCCTCTCTGACATTATTCAGCATAAACATCTCTGCATCAGACAGCGATGACACCATTGTATCAGCTTCAAAAAATTCTTATGTGTTTAAAACCTACCTTAAGAATGATGACATTCAAATCAAGGCTTATGATGGCGTAGTCACCTTGACAGGAACTGTCTCGGAAGAGTCCAGCAAAGCACTTGCAGAGAAGACAGTTGCGAGCCTGAACGGAGTTAAAAGTGTGGAGAACAAACTGGAAATAACAGGTAAAGTCCCTGATGCTGACTCTGATGCATGGCTAATTACCAAAGTTAAAACTACACTTCTTTTCCATCGGAACGTGAACGCAATTGCAACTGAAATTTTATCAGAAAATGGAACCGTCACCTTACGTGGAAAAGCAGACAGTGAAGCACAGAAGAGCCTCACTACGGAATATGCCATGGATGTTGAAGGGGTCAAAGCCGTTAAAAACGAGATGACAGTGTTAAATGCCGAAATAAAGCCTTCCACACAAACGATCGGACAGAAGGTGGATGCCATTAACGAATTCATTGATGATGCGTCTATCACCGCTCTTGTCAAGACCGCATTGCTGTATCATCGTTCGACCAGCAGCCTCAAAATCACTGTCGAAACAAAAGAGGGCGTAGTCAGTCTGGGAGGCAACGCCAATAATGCTGCTGAAAAGGATCTTATCACAAAACTTGCGACTGACGTCAACGGCGTAAAGGATGTGGTCAACAACATGGAAGTAATATCTCAAAAAGCATCGTAAAGAACTGCCTCACTGCAAGTAGTGGGGTCGCACTCGTCAGAAGTAATCATCTAAAGCAAATTAAGAGGAGAATCAAATGTTGTGGACAATTGTTGTAATACTGTTAATCATGTGGTTGCTTGGGCTTCTCAGCAGTTACACGTTGGGAGGGTTAATCCATATCCTACTTGTAGTCGCAGTTATTGCGGTTCTGTTTAATCTCATTCAAGGTCGGAGAAGAACTTAACAGTGATATAGACTTCCAGAAAAATATTTTGGTATCTCTTCTTTTGAAGAAGGGCAACCGCAAGGGATTGCCCCTACGCTTGCCAATTTAATTATCTGGAAAACTATAATATCACAAACCTCTTGTATAACTTGAAACTAATCCTTGAAACTAATCCTTGGTTTTGCTGGATAAAAATATAGTTATGCAGGAGATATAACATTGATGACGGGAGGCGGTAGAATGAAAAAACTACTTTTGAGAGCATTGCTTTTTGTGCTGGTAGTTGTTCCTTTTCCAACGATGGCAGAGGTACGGGTAGGCATAAGCATTGCCTTGCCTCCATTTATCATATTTCACGAATCACCTAAGTTGATAGTTGTGCCTGAGACGTATGTTTATGTAGTCCCAGACATTGATGAGGAGATATTTTTCTACGAGGGCTGGTGGTGGCGTCAGTGGGAAGGACGTTGGTATCGTTCTCGGGACTATAGTTCAGGTTGGGACAACTATAAAGAGATTCCATCTTTTTATAATGAGATACCATCGAACTGGAGAGATGACTACAAGGAACGTAACTGGAGAGGCCATCAATGGACCCATCAGCCAATACCTTACGAAGATGTTCAGCAGAACTGGAGCGTCTGGGAAAAGAACAGTTATTGGGAGAAGCAAACATGGAGAGTTCAAGGTCTGGAATCTACAAGAATGAAGAGAAGAACGGATGCAGGCATCGTCATTTCTTCATCATCACCCGCACCTATCGTATTTTCCTCACCACCCCAATTGATAGTGGTGCCTGAGACAAATATCTACGTCGTTCCAGATGTGGCAGTCGAGATATTCTTTTACAGCGGCTGGTGGTGGCGTCCGTCAGAGGGACACTGGTATCGCTCGAAGAGCTACAATTCGGGCTGGGTCGGATATTCGGATGTTCCATCTTTTTATAGAGAGATTCCCACAGACTGGAGAAGTGACTACAGGAATGAGCGTTGGAGAGGGCATCAATGGGAACCTGAACTAATACCTCACGAACAGGTTCAGGAGAGCTGGAGTCGTTGGGAAAAGACCAATCATTGGGAGAGTGAACAAACCTGGGGTGTCAAGGATTTGAAGCCTGCAAGGCGATCTCAAGAACAGTCTGTAGAGTTTCAACAACCAATTCAATTACAACAACCAATTCAATTACAACAACCAATTCAATTACAACAACCAATTCAATTACAACAACAAATTCGATCACAACAACAAATTCGATCACAACAACAAATTCGATCACAACAACAAATTCGATCACAACAACAAATTCAATCACAACAACAATCCATAGATATCCAGCAACAAGAGATGGGACAAAGACTAAAAAAGGGCAAACATAAAAAGTCTCAACCAAGGTTAAAACCTCCGCCTTTAGGCGGATAGATTTATCATTCAAAATATGATACTCCGTAATTTAAATTAAGGAGATATAAAAATGGAGTATCGTTATGGTAGTCATACGGTTTTCA
>JADGBP010000312.1 GCA_015231395.1 Desulfamplus sp.
ATTGCAATTGTGATTTTTCCGCCCGGGATATCTTTTACCCGTTTTCTTATCTCATCAACTGTTCCATAGGTGGGATGTTTACGTTCCTGAAGTTCTAAAAAACGGATACCTACATTGTTGGGCGTATTGGAAGAAAAAGCAGATCCACCATCAGAAGCAACCGTTGCCTGAATGTAGATATTTTTGATGTTTTCCATGTCGCTCGGACCAAAAAATTGCTCATTATTAATTTTTGTATGCAACTTTGGGGCAAGTGCTTTCAAAGGGGTCATCTTATTTTGAGGAATCGTTGGATTATCAGAATTAGAAGAGGTAAAACCAACATCAGATTTAGCAGTATCAGCACCGGACAGGGCAATCTCAACCCTCTGAATAATCCTGTCCACATAATCCAGATCCGCACCTTCAGGAGTATCTACATTGACATAGATTCCCTTGGGTTCAATTTCGGGGAAAAACTCCACCGGTTTTTCAATACCCACCATCAGAAACCAGACCTGAATCATAAGAACAAGCAGGCAAAAAGATATACCAATCATGCTTAAAGGAACGTCCAGGGCAAAAGAAAGGCTTTTTGCGTAGGATTTCATAAAAAAACCTTTTATTATAGCTGGCTGCTCAACCGCCCTGGAAATCTCTTCCATGCTTCTTTGAGTTGTGATTCCGGTATTGCCTGCTTCTGCCCTTTGAATTGAGATTCCGGTATTGCTTGTTTCTGCTCCATAAGTCGGATTTTCCCCATCAGCCGGATCTGCTCCATCAGCCAGAGTTGCAAACGTGATGACTTTTTTAGGCTTCATCAAAAGTGATGCCACAGCAGGATTGATAACCAGAGCAACAAAAAGGCTTGCCGTAAGGGTTATTATGAGCGTAATTGGCAGATAACTCATGAACTCCCCCATGATTCCCGGCCAGTAAAGCATGGGAAGAAACGCTCCAAGTGTTGTGATGGTTGAACCAATAACAGGCCATGCAACCTCTGAAGTTGCCTTCATGGCAGCATCAATTCTGCCTGCCCCCTGCTCCATGAACCGGTCAATATTTTCAATGATTACAATCGCGTTATCCACAAGCATCCCAAGTGCCAACGTCAGGCTGAAAAGCACCACCATATTAAGGGTAATGCCCATGATATAAAGAACTGTAAATGCAAGGAGCATGGAAAATGGAATAGCGATGCTTACCAAAATAGCATTTCTGAAACCCATGGTCAGAAAGATGACCAGCATAACGAACAGCAGACCTGTATATATATTGTTTTCAAGATCAGCCACCATGTTCCTGATATCTTTGGTTTTGTCCATTACCTTGGTGATTTCAGTTCCAGGAGGCCATGTCGGCATCTTTTTTTCAATAATCTCATCTACTTTTTCACCGATTCTGATTATGTTTTCTCCGGAACGCTTTTTTACCGCAAGATTAACCGCTTCCCGTCCATCAAGGCGAGAACGGCTCATCTCCTCTTTGAACCCGTCAACAACAGTTGCCACATCCTTAAGATAGATAGGTTCTCCATTGTGAATGCCAAGCACCAGACCGTAAATCTCTTCAGGAGTTTTAAACTCTCCTGGCACTCTCAACTGAAACCGCCCGTTGCCAAGTCTGATTGCACCTCCCGAGTTATTCTGGTTTTCACTTTGTACCGCATTCTGGAAATTCATTATTGTAAGCCCATAATAGGCAAGTTTTGCAGGTGAAACCTCAACTCTTATCTCTCGTTCCAGTCCTCCTGTAACATCAACACCTAAAACTCCGGTGACCGCTTCCATCTCATCCTCAAGGTCATCAGCAATCTTTTTCAAGGCAGGCAGTCCGCAGGTTCCTGAAATGGAAAAGACTACAATAGGCATTTCCGACAAATTGACTTCAAATACATAAGGGTCATCCTCAAGGTCATTTGGTAAATCCCCCTTAGCCTCGTCAACTTTGTCCTTTACATCCTGAATAGCCTTGTCAATATCAATTCCAGTCACAAACTCAACATTGATTGAAGACAAACCTTCAGAACTGACAGACTTAATTTTTTTAAGACCATCCAGTCCTTTAAGTTTTTTTTCAATCTCGACAGTAACTGCTGTCTCCATGTCTGAGGGAGATACCCCTTTGTAGCTTGTTGAGATAAACACATTGGGTATGGTGATATCAGGGTCACTTTCTCTTGGCAGAGCATTGTAGGAATATACCCCGAAAATGGTAATTAGAATAGTCAGCACCAGAACGCTGGTGCTGTTTTTAACGGCAGTATCTGAAATAATCAAAACGAATACTCTCCTGTTTCTGTCACAATATTAACCACCTTTGCTTATTTGGACATCTTCCACATCAGAGCCAATAATATTTAAACAGGCTCTCATGGTGTCTCGTAACTATAATTACCACTGATCAACCTGATTATTAGGTTTCATTTAGTTTTGAAGCATCTTTTAAATTAAGATTATTGACAAACGGCTCAAAATCACGATCTGAAAAAAGTAGAGGAATGTTTTTTTCAATGCAGTAAGTTGCGATAATACAGTCAATAGTTTTTCTGATAGTAATACCCTTTTTTCTGAGTATTCTGTAGTTTTGGGCTGATTTAATTGCCAACTCAATATCACAAAGCTGCACAAGTTCACATTCCTGAAGAAGTGATTTTGCTATTTGATAGTCTTTATCGTTTCTGAATCCCTGCAATAATTCAGCAAGTATTAAATCCCCCACAATAATTACGGTGCTGGATAAAAAATGTTCTAATTTTTCTGTCTGACTTGATTTATTACCATTGAAAAAATCGACCCAGACACTTGTATCCACTAAAATCATGAATCTGTTCTCATTTCATCAAGATTGCCGTCCCAAGCCAGCTTTCCTTTATAATTTTTTATTCTCTCTTGTTTTTTGAGTTTTATCAAAGTTTTAAGACCTAATTCAACAGCCTCTTTTCTTGTTTTAGAACCAGTCAATTGGATCGCCTCATTTATAAGCTGGTCATCAATAACTATAGTTGTTCTCATGATGCTTGCTCCTTTTTGATGATTTTTACGGAAAAGATTGGGTTTGTTAGAATCAAAGTATCTGAAACAATAAAAATTAAAACGAATACTCTCCTGTTTCTGTCACAGTATGAACCACCTTGACTGCCTGACCATCTTCCACATCACGGTGTCCCTCAACTATAAGATTCTGACCACTTTCAAGACCGGAAGTTACCTGAATCATCCATTTTTCCATAATTCCTAAAGAGACATTTTTTTTAAACACCACACCGTCCTTCTCTACAAATACAAACTGTTCGTCTCCTCTTGAGATAACGCTGTAAAACGGAATTGCTACAATATCTTTAACCTATTTCACGTCTGTTCATAAATGCATTCAACCTATCATTCAACTGTAATATTCCAACATTCAACTGCCCATGTATTTTGCAAGGATTTTATCGTATAGTCCCGACTCTTTTATTTTTTTCATT
>JADGBP010000313.1 GCA_015231395.1 Desulfamplus sp.
AGAATACAGACAACTATCAGCTTGCCAATATCATCAATAAAGAGAGAAAACTTGCAACTATAAGGTCAGAAATTCTTGCCCTGTCATCGGAAAAAGCTCTGGATCTGATACTTGACACACCTTTTACCGCCAATCTTATACAGTCATTTCCGGAGCAGGATCTCTATTTTCTCATGCACCATATTGGTGAAGAGGATTTTCTTCCAGTGCTTTCCCTTGCCTCTTCTGACCAGTGGGAATATATCCTTGATATGGAGGTTTGGCAGAATGACAGGCTTGACATGGCTCAGATGACCCGTAATCTTGCTCTGCTCTACAAAGCTGATCCACAGAGATTTCTACGTTGGACAATCAAGGAAAAAACTGGATTTATTGAATATTATCTTTTCAAAAATATGGAGATTCGTATTCTGGAACATGATGAGGATCCTTCTGATTTTGGAGATGATTTTGTTACTATAGACTCTGTTTTTTATTTCAGATTTCCTCAGATTCCAGAGACTGAAGAGACCCTGAATTATGGGGAGACAGAGACTCTGATTACCGATATGCTGAATACACTTGCAGATATGGATATGTCAGTTTTTCAGGGTGTGTTGCTTGAAACCGGCTCCGTGATACCGGCAGAAGTTGAGGAGGAGGAGTTCCGTCTGAAAAATGTCCGGCTTGCGGAAAAAGGATTTTTACCCTCGCATGAGGCTGTTGCGGTTTATCAACCATTAAAAATAAAAGATTTGAAAAAACGACCATCTATGTTTTTTAAAAAAACGTTTTTAGGTTCGGAATTACCTCTGCCGCCTATATATCAATCCTTGATGCTTCAGAAAAATGCGATTACCCATAAATCCTCTACCGATAACTCCTCTACCCATAAATCCTCTATCCATAACTCCTCCATTATGAATCAGAAGAACATCTTTGCCCGTGCTCTTGAGTTGCTTGATAAAGATGAGAATATCGCCTTGACGCTTCAGTCTGAATTTGCCTTTCTGGTCAATTCTCTTGTCTCTGCTGACAAGGAGACTGTACGTTCACGGGAGGCAATTGAAAAAATTGTTGAAAAGGCTTGTAGCTATTTGAGTCTTGGCATTGAAATGATCAATATGGAATTTTCTGAAAAAAACTCCGAGAAAAAATGTGAGCAAAGTTCTGAAAAAGGCTTTAAGAAAGGCTCTGAGCAAGCCTCTGGGAAAGGCTCTGAGAACAGCTCTGGGAAAAACTCTAATAAAAATTCTGTAATTCCTACGCCGGAACAAGGAGCTTCTATTATTAGTCAGTTTGCACTCAAAGATATTTTTAGGACAGGATCTGGTGCCAGTATGGCTCTTAAGGAAAGGGCACAGCACTGGCACGCCGAAAGTCAAATCATGAAATATGATTTACAGCTCACCTTTCTGGGTGAAAACTTTTTAGGTGTCGTAGGCGGGCTTCTTCTGGACAGACCCCTGTTTTTTGATAATTATACAACTGGCGTGCTTTACAGACCGTTTGCCTCTTTTAAGGATATTGAACAGACCAGCAGTTCTCTTGATGCAATTACTGAAATGGATAAAATGGTGGCACGGCTTAAACCTGATTCGACCTTGCTGTCACTGAATTTTTTAACATGGAAGGCTCTTTTTCTGACTCTGTGGGCTATGAAGCGAATGAAAATTGACAGTTCTTCTGCTTATATACCTGTGGACAAGTTCAAACCTTTTTTTGTAGAGATGCTTGATTTAAAAGAGAGAATACCGGGTGCCCGCGGCAAAATAGATCCTGTCATTCGCGATGATTTTTTTCATTGGCTTTGCGAAGAGAAAATTGTTTATGAAGCTTGTGAGGATGGGGATATTATGTCCGTTAATCTCATTTCATCTACTGTCAGAGAACTTTTTGACAGTGTATTTGATGAGCTTGAGGATGAGTATGGAACAGTCTCACCTGAAGATATTGACCCTGATCTTGTTTTTCATTTTATTCTTACAAAAGAGGCGTGAAATCCGTTAAAACCAGAAACTCGTTATTTTTTATAAATTCAACGGTTTTTGTTAAATTCAACAATTTTTATAATTTGGAAAAACTACATGAAAATACTTGTAACAGGAGGGGCTGGGTATATTGGTAGTCATACCTGTGTTGAGCTTCTTGAGAATGGATGGGATGTTATTGTTGTGGACAACCTCTCCAATAGTTCATTGGAATCCCTTAAACGCGTGGAGGAAATTACGGGAAAAAAAGTTCAATTTTATCAGGCAGACATTAGGGACAAAACAGCCCTCTCAAATATTTTCAGAGAACATTCACGGACAGAACCATCACAAAATAACGAGTTTCTGGTTTTAACGGATTTCACGCCTCTTTTGTAAGAATAAAATGATAGTTTACACAAAGGTGATTCGCAAAATAATTATGCTGTAGATAAATCCATTGATGCAGTCATCCATTTTGCAGGACTCAAAGCAGTGGGAGAATCTGTTGATTTTCCACTAAAATATTACCACAACAATCTTATAGGAACACTTGTCCTCCTTGAAGTGATGAAAGAATATAGGGTGAAAAATCTTGTGTTCAGCTCATCAGCAACTGTTTATGGAGTACCTCACGCACTGCCAATCAAAGAGGATTTTCCACTATCTGTCACCAATCCATATGGACGTACCAAGCTTATGATTGAGGAGATACTGACGGATCTACAGATATCAGATCCAGCATGGAATATAGCTCTTTTAAGATATTTCAATCCTGTAGGTGCTCATGAAAGCGGAAGAATAGGAGAAGATCCGCTTGGTATTCCAAACAACCTGGTTCCATATATTGCACAGGTAGCCGTAGGAAGACGTCCATTTTTGAATGTTTTTGGAGATGACTACAATACCGAAGATGGGACAGGCGTTAGGGATTTTATCCATGTATCAGATTTGGCATCAGGTCACTTGAAGGCTTTGCTCAAACTTTTAACAAATCCCGGAGTGGTGATTTACAACCTTGGTACAGGTAGGGGACATTCAGTAATGGAACTTATCCGTGCCTTTGAGATTGCCTGTGACAGAAAAATTCCATTTAAAATTGTACCCAGAAGAGCCGGAGATATTGCATCTTGTTATGCAGATCCTTCCAAAGCACACAGAGAGCTTGACTGGAAAACATTGAGAAATGTTGATGACATGTGCCGAGATACATGGAATTGGCAGAAAAAAAACCCTTATGGTTTTCAGGTATCCTTTACATCACCTCAAAAGTAAATTTCAATTTTTTGTAAAATCCCCCGAAAAATAACAGGGCTGTTCAATTCTAATAATCTCTTGAAATTCAATCAGATATCTCCTATGTTCAATCAAACAATCTATCAATTATACAATGATTTTCCAATAGGAGTATTATATGTTAATCGATTTTTTATCAGAGGTGAAAGACAATCGTCGTAAAGAAGGTCGTCGTTATGAACTGGTTCCTGTTATTTTT
>JADGBP010000314.1 GCA_015231395.1 Desulfamplus sp.
AGTCATTAGGCAAGTTGCCGATAGCTACTCAAAAATTAGTACCATGCCAATCGAACCCCAGATGAACCGCTTTCAGATTGCTGTTTAGATAGTGTATTAACGGAGACATCTAACGTTTTGATTTCAAAAACAATATTCTAATTGTTCACCGATTTGTTAACAATGTGAGTTTCAGGAAAAAGACGAGAGCAAGGATAGTCTTGATCAGGGACGTATATTATGAACTATTTTACACTTGCATACTCAAGTTGCCCCAATGATACTTTTATTTTCCATGCACTTACCCACAGATTAATCCATACCTGTGATTTTGATTTCAAAATTACAATGGCAGATGTAGAGACTCTTAACCAGCAAGCTGCAAACGACCTGTTTGATATAACCAAACTCTCTTTTGCCACTCTTGGGGCACTAAGGGATAAATATGCACTGCTTAAAACCGGTGCTGCCTTGGGAAGAGGATGCGGACCTATTGTAATATCCCTGCCTATAAAAATGATGAATCATAATATCAAACCTATGAGCCATAATATCAAACCTATAAATCATAATATCGAACCAGCGATTGACGAGCCAGCCTCAACAGCAATAAATTCTGCCATAGAAAAATTCGTCAAGTCAAAAAAATCAGATTATGCAAAACCTGTTATTGCGGTTCCAGGAAAAGGCACAAAACCTGTTATTGCGGTTCCGGGAAAAGGCACAACTGCATTTGTTCTCTTCAGCCTGTTTATGAAAGAACAATTTCCAGAAGTTGAATATGATATTATTTACATGCCTTTTGAAAAAATTATGCCGGCGGTCAAAAATGGTTCTGTTGATTTTGGTGTAGTTATCCATGAGGGCAGATTCATATACCAGAATCTTGGACTTGAATGTCTGCTTGATCTTGGTGCATGGTGGGAGTCAAAAAATTCTCTTCCTATACCTCTTGGATGTATTGCCATCAAAAGAGATATTTGTCGGAATAACCCTGATGCAGCATACATAATTCAAAAACTTATCGGGCAGAGTATTCAATATGCCTTTGACTACCCTAAATCAAGCCATGACTACATACGGGAACATGCCCAAGAACTTGATGATCAGGTTATTGCTCGACATATTGAGCTTTATGTGAATGATTTTTCAAAGGATATTGGAACAGAAGGAGAAGTTGCCATTCGTACATTTTTTCAAAAAGCAGAAGATGCTTGTATAATAAAGCCAAACAGTCAACCGCTTTTTGCATGTTAAACTATCAAGCACTCATGGGTGGCATAAGTTCTTCCCTGAGTATGAAAACCAAAATGTATTTTCATAGTAAACGCTCATGGGCGGAAGCAAGTCATCATCCTTGAGTATGAAAACCAAAATGTGTTTTCACGATCAATGATGTTGATTTTTCAGGAGGTATAATAGAGAGTAAATATCATGAGAATAGTCACAAGACCCGATTTTGACGGCATTGTGTGTGCCGTAATTATTATGGAAGCATATGGCAGAGAGCTGCCTGTAATATGGCTCGAACCAAGTCAGATACAGAACAACAGTGCAGACATTCAGACAGGAGATATAATGGCAAACCTCCCGTTTGATAAAAGATGTTCTGTGTGGTTTGATCATCATGTATCAAACAGCATGAATAGGGATGTAGAAGGTGCTTTCAGAATTGCTCCTTCTGCTGCAGGCGTGGCTTATCAATACTACAAAGAACATGGCAAAATGACCCGAAATTTCGACAGGCTTATTCAAGAAACTGACATAATTGATGCTGCCATGCTCTCAATGGATCAGGTTCTTTACCCTGAAAACTATCCTTTTATCCTGCTTTCCATGACTGTTAAAAACCGTGATGCTTCGGATCTTGACTACTGGAACAGATTGGTCTCACTTTTGCGTAAGAAAAATATTGACGAAATTCTTAAAGAGACTGATGTAAAAGAAAGATGTAATAAGGTTATTAATGAAAATAAAAGCTATGTTGATATACTAAAACAATATACCAAAATTAATGGCAATATCTCTGTAACAGATTTTAGAGATTTGGAAAGAGCTCCTTCAGGAAACCGTTTTTTGATATATTCGCTTTTTCCTGAGTGTGTGGCAAGCGTTAAAATCAGGTATGATGATCATGACAAGAATACTGTGCTTGTCAGTATTGGGCGGAGTATATTTAACGATGGGTTTAATATCAATATTGGTATGTTGCTTGCTAAATATGGTGGCGGAGGTCATGCTGGAGCAGGTGGGTGCAGTATGGATGCATCAGAAGCACAGAAAAATATTGATGAAATTCTTGAAATTATGGTGAGCAGTATCTTGCCACCGCTGACAATGTCAAAAGTTCCTTAGAATCCGTTTCTTAGAGCCTATTTCTGATTCTAACGGTTTTTGTGCCTATTATTTTCATCCTTCAATTTGACGAGTTACCTAAAATTAAAATAACTTATTAATTTTATTACCAAATTTCGTTATCTTGTTGATTGGTAGCTGCAGATTAACATCTATTTTAATACCTTGAAAATTAGAGCCGGCATTTTTTGCATCTACTCGTACAAAACTCCCTATCTCTTTTTTATATACAAAAGGAAGTGCATTTTCAGGCTTTCCGTCAAACTCCATTTTAATCAGGAGTTGATCCCCCTGAGTATTAAATCCAAGCCTTGCCCAGTCATACCTGTAGCTTTTAAGGGCTTCTCTGGCAAGATCCACCTGTGAAAATTGGGGTGTTCCCGTTGGAATACCTGCTGTAAGCCTTTCTGTTCCAGTCACTTTGATTTTGCCACCCTCACCCGGGGTTGAGTAGAGAAAACCATTATCAAAGCTTATATTGCCGTCTGAAAAAGACACCGGAATTCTTCCGTTAAGAGTTCCTTCGCCTTCTGCCTCAAATGATCCCACCTGCTGCAGGATGGAAGAGAGTTTTAGTCTGTCACAAAAAAGGCTGAGATGGTAATCATCTCTTGATGAAGAGAAACGCATGGATTCTGATATTACTTTGCCATCACACCAGTTAAAAGATGCATTTTCAATAAGAAGTGATGGTATATAGTGCGATTTGGATTTTCCGGATTCCGCTACTTTACCTTGCTCCTTGCTCTTATTAGATTCAATGGTATATCTTATGTTTGCATCAGATATCTTGATATCCTTAATATCAATTTTTTTCACGGTTAACACCTGTCCGGGCAAAGACCGAATTGCAGGAAGGTCATTAAATGCAACAGATGTGCTGATACCGCTGATATTGATTTGTTTATCAGGCATTGAGAAATTACCGTGGTCAAGATTAATAACCATATTGCTCTCAAGCTTATTATCATTGAAAACAAACACTCCACGCGATGCAAGATTGAAACTAAAATCCATACCTGACAGAAAATTCATGTCTGATGATATCCCTGATGGCATCTTGGTTAAAACTTCATTATTATTATCGTAATTAATAT
>JADGBP010000315.1 GCA_015231395.1 Desulfamplus sp.
AGAGGAAGATACGGCTCTGTTTATCTTGTTGAAAACCGTGCGAGAACACGAGCACTCAAAGTGTTTAATAACAAGATAAGTTGGGATGACTATGAAAAAAAGGACGATAACAATATAGAAAATAGCGTCAATGTGATTCCCGTTTCCGACAGCGTTCATATGATAAATAATTTTCAGTCGCCTTATATGGTTGATATTATTGATTATGGAGAGACTGTTATGGGACAAAGCTGCGTACTGATGGAATATATGCCTTTAAGTCTGGAACAGGCAATCACAAAAGAGGGAAAATTCAATGAATACAAAGCATGTCTTTATTTTACCGAGATACTAAAAGGTCTTCAGTTTCAAGAAATTTATAACATTATTCACAGGGATATCAAACCCGCCAATCTTTTTATATTTGCAGATACTATAAAAGCCGGAGATCACTCATTTATAAGTATTTCCGCCATGTCTACTGGGGCCAAGGATATGTCCGAAGCCTTTGGAACTCCCGCCTACAGTGCCCCCGAAGTTTTTGACACATACTATTCACATTCTGCAGATCGCTGGGCAGCTGCTGTAATCTTTTTTCAGATGATTACAGGACAATTACCATTTAAAGGTGAGACTGTCCTTAAAATCATGGCCGCAATTATAAACAATTCGCCAGACTATACTCTGATACCTGAAAAATACAGGGGATTTCTTGAAAAGTGTTTTCAGAAAAATCCCAGAGATCGTCATCCTGATGTTGAAAACATGATTGCAGAGTTTGAAGCTTGTCTTATCTCTGATCACATAACATCCGAAATCAAGCCAGAGCATCCTGTACTCTCATCTATTAGTCAATTAATCCGACCAGCCCCTGAAAGTCCTGAAGATAAGATATCTGCCGGAGAAGGAATATCCACTATTGGAGATAAGTCATCTGCTGAAAACAAGGTATCTGTTCAAAAAATTAATCGCATCTGGAAGCTACGAAAAGAACCTATCACTGTACATGAAGATGAATCAAAAAAGATATTTGAACTTGATGATAAAGGACACCCGCTTGAATATGTTCAAAATCGTTATGAAGTAAGTGCAAAGGGTACCATAACAGATAATGCCACTGGGCTTATGTGGCAGCAGTCAGGGTCAAATATCAACTTTCCCTATGCTGCTGCTTTATCTTATATTGATATGCTCAATAACGAATGCTTTGCAGGTTACAGTGACTGGCGTATTCCTACCATCGCCGAACTACTATCTTTGTTAGAACCTGAAAAAGCAAATGGATATCTGCATATTTCGTCGTTGTTTGACAATAAACAACAGTGGTGCTGGAGTTCTGACAAGCGAACCAAAAGCTCTGGATGGTATGTTTTCTTTTATTCAGGTAATGTAAACTGGGATTTTTTTGATCTGGATAACTATGTGCGCGGGGTTCGTCTCTGATTTTTGCTCTGGTGTTCGTCTCTGAATCTTGATCTATTGATTAAATCCGTTAGAACTATAGTTTTATAGATAAGTAAATTGGCAAGAGCACTGTAGGGGCAACCCTTTGTGGTTGCCCTTCAAAATTGAGAATGCAGAAATATTTTTCTGGAAGTTCTATATGTAAAAGAATTGTATAAAAAGCATTAGCCTATTTATGTTCACCCATTTTCTGCGTATTTTTAAGCAGAAAAGGACTCATTAATAACTCTACATACGCAAAGGCTAATAATTATGAAGAACGAAAAAGAACTCACCACTAAAGCTGCTAATACCTCAACTGAAGAATCTATAAATTTCACTTCTGAAACAACAAATAACAGTGCATCATTTCTCCGATACCTCACAGTATTATCTCCAGTCAATGGGCAGGAACCTTCCAAATCAGATATCTATAAACGCACTATGGAGCTTGTCACTCTTGACATATCAAAGGGAGAACTGCATCATACCATCCGAATGATGCTCAAGATGGCGGGTGCTGACTGTTTTCTTCCACCTCAGTATGCCAAATTTCAGACAGTTGTTCTGGAAGGTGCTGTTTTTGTCCTGACCCATATGCCACTGGAACGTATTGTTAAAAAATTGGTTGATCAGATTGTTTTACCTATGAATTCAAAGTCAGGAGAAAGAATCTGCACTCTGGTCAAGGATATGCCTACGCTTCACAAACTAAGCCAGATAATAGGTCGAAGTCCTGGAATTGACGCTGAATTTAAAAAATCTTTAATTGACCTTGAGGATAACATCTCAACAGTTACCTATGAAGAGATGCATCAATCTCTTGTCCGTGAAATTGGCAATGCCGGCATTTCTCTTTGTCTTATCCTTGAAAAAAACATTTTGGCAGAAGCCAGCGTTTGTGCCGTGATTGCCGGTACATTGGCAGAGAAGGAGCAGATAGTTTTTAAAATGGTCAAACCGGCAATCAAAAAAAACATGCCTGCAGAACTCGCACTGTGGGGGCGTCTTGGAGATTATCTTGATACCAACAAGGACAAGTGGGGATTGGGTGATTTCCAATTCAAGGGAACTATCAACCAGGTAAGCTGGCTTCTCCAGAATGAGATTGATCTTAATCTGGAACAGCAGAATCTCAAAGCGGTCAGAGATTATTACAGTTCAATGCCGTTTGTATCCATACCGGAAAAGCTGGAAATCTCCACACCAGAAGTAACAGTAATGACCCGTCTTGATGGAAGCAAAATCACCGATGTAGAACATCTGTCCGTGCAGCAGAAACGAACTCTTGCCAAAAAGATAACACGTCTGTGCGTTCTTCAGCCCATAATTGACCTAAACAGAGAGAGCATTTTTCACGGTGATCCCCATGCCGGAAACATTGCCTACCGATTTGAGAACGACAGCCCAGAAATAATCTTTTATGACTGGGCAATGGTGGGACGTCTCAACCGGATGGAACGTTTAGCTGTAATGTTGATGATTGCCGGCCTGATTGTGGGAAATGTCACAATAATCTATTATGCGGCAGATATCATGTCAGGGGGAAAAATCACTGCTGACCACTCTGCTGATGAGCAGTCTCTTGGTCGTAGAGTGCTTGATATAATCACAGTTCTTGTTGAATCCAGAGAAAAACGAATTAGTGGTGTGCTCTCCTCTGTGGAGTCCTTGATTGAGCAAATAATGTATCAGGGTGTTGTTTTTTCTTCGGATCTGCTGGTTTTTGAAAAGAGTCTGGTAACCCTCAAAGGGGTGCTGGCAGATATTGATTCCACCTTTGACAGAGATGAGTATGTTGTCTGGTCTGCCATTGCACAGATTGTAAGCGATGTGGCACATTTCAGATTGCAGGCAATGATTATTAAAGAAATATGGTCTCTCTACAAATACAGTTTTTCACTGTGTATTGATATTCAGAAGACCATTTTACGATTTGGCTGGGAAGTGGTAAATGCTCATGACTGGGTTTTTCCAACTCCAACCATGAAAACCAGAAT
>JADGBP010000316.1 GCA_015231395.1 Desulfamplus sp.
TATTTGATTTCATAATATTAGTCATTATACCGATTTTGGGTTAACTACTTGATTTTATTGAATTTTATAAAATTGAGTTTCTCAATAAAATCAGTAAGTTATGGTAAATCGATATAATGTCTATTGTTTCTGTATGCTGTTTTATTTCGGAGTGATCTGATTCCGACCATTAATGTTTAATTGAAATAAATGACTTGGAGATTGTATGAAAAAAATAAAATGGACATTAGGTCATATTATTAATTTTGAATATTTTTTAAGACAAGATGCAATATGCAATGATGAAAATTATCTTAAAAAACGGGATAGGGAAATCTATAGTAAAGATATCTGCTCAAAACTGGATGGTCAAGAAAATACGCATAATAGTAATATAGCTTTACGTAGAAATATGCTCTGGATGTGGCTTGAGGTAATGAAAGAGAAATATGGTAATGTAATGCCAGGAATATCGTGTGAAAATGGTGCTGTGCCCAGAGATTTATCTGAAGAAGGAGTTTTGCCTGCTAATCTGCTACCTGGTAATCTTTTGCCTGGGAATCTTTATGAAGAGTGTTTGAGCCTGCTCAGGATTCTCTTTTTGATTGCAGGATTTATGACTGGTATCTCCATTTGTCTCACTTTTTTTTCCTATACAGGCAGACAGCCATTGAATGTCTCCTATTTTCTTGCCATAACCCTGTTTCCCCAGATTTGTCTTATAATGATTTTTTCCGGATTTTTTTTGGTTCTAAAATTTAATCTTATAAATACCAGCACATTTATTCCCTATCCTTTTCTTGGCGTAATCATTGAAAAGAGTCTGATGGCTATTAATGCAAAGGCTCTTAAAAAATTTTCTGCGAACAGGCAGCAGGCTTTTTTGTCAGCCATTGCTGTTATCAGGGAGGGACAACAGGTTTATGGACTTCTTTTTTTTTGGCCGATGTTTATTCTAATGCAGCTTTTTGGCATAGCCTTTAATATGGGAATTCTTGTATCCACACTTTTCCGGATTCTTTTTTTTGATACTGCGTTTGGCTGGCAATCAACCCTTCAGGTAAGTGCACAGATGGTTACAAGGATGGTTGAGATTGTTGCACTGCCTTGGTCATGGCTTCTGCCTTCAGGAGTGGGTTTTCCTGATCTTGATCAGATCATTGGAAGCCGGATTATTCTAAAAGATGGTATCTATCACCTGACAACCGGAAATCTGGTGTCATGGTGGCCATTTATGTGTTTAGCGATTCTTTTTTATGGACTTTTGCCAAGGATTGTCATGTTCTTTTTAGGTTATTTTTCACTCAAACGAGCTTTAGAACAACAGGATTTTGATCATGGCAACTGCTCAAAGCTGCTTCGTCGGATGTTATATGTTAATATTGAGGCAAAATCACCTGTCGCTTCCCATTCTGAGGTTCATCGATCACCTATAACTTACCCTTCTGAGGTTCATCGATCACCTATAACTTACCCTTCTGAGGTTCATCAATTGCCTGTTGTCGACTATTTTGAGGCAAAATATCCTGTTGCTCCTTTTACTACTAATATTACTCCTCTTGCTCCTTCTGTTCCTACTGTTGCTCCTTCTGTTCCTACTGTTAAACATAAGTTTCCTGTCACTCCTGATATTGCAACTACCCTCCCTGACTCGCCGCCAATGCATATAAAGATAAAACCAAACATAACTATTCAGCAGGCAGGAACACCGGACATAGCCGTTAAAGTAAAACCATGCATAGCACTTGTGCCAGATGATATCCACGATCTTATTGACAAAGATGCCTTCATTCAATTGATGAAGCAGATACATGGTTATGATATTAAACAAACAGTTATAGTTGGGATTGACTTTGACAATGAAATGGGTTTCATTCAAAACCAATATGCATCTTTTTCCAAGGGTAAAAATATCAAAGGTGAGAAATGGAGTATTGTGATACTTCAGGAAGCATGGCAGCCACCCATAAGGGAGACTCTTAACTTTATTAAATCTGTCAGAAAAGTGCTGGATAAAAAAACACCAATCATTATTGCTCTAACGGGCAAATCTGAATTGTTTACTCCATTAAATTTTACTCCAGTAGATAAAAATGATTGGGAAATATGGAAAATAAAATTATCAACAATTGCAGATCCATGGCTTACTATGGAGAGCTTGACAGGGTTGTGACACAATAAAAACCGATAAAAAACAAGAGAGTGTAATCATGGAAAAAATCCCTGAATTTGCAATTATAGGTCATCCTAATGAAGGAAAATCATCGGTGGTCTCCACACTGGCAGAAGATGATACGATTGCTATCAGCCCAATACCCGGCGAAACTGTTGTCTGTCAGGTACTGCCGGTTATCATTGATGGACAGGAGATTATCCGTTTTATTGATACCCCGGGATTTCAGAACCCGCGTGAAACTCTTGCCTGGATGCAAAATTATTCAGGTCCTGATGAACTGCTTTTAAAAACTTTTATTGAGACTCACCGCAACAATCCAGATTTCAAAGATGAGTGCGAACTGCTTTCACCCGTGGAAAGAGGGGCAGGAATTATTTTTGTGGTAGATGGCTCACGTCCTGTCAGGCAATCCGACCGTATTGAAATGGAGATATTGAGAATAACCGGCAAGCCACGGATGTCCATAGTAAACTGCAAAGGCAGCGAACCTGTTCATCTGAATCAGTGGCAAAATGAATTCAGAAAGCATTTTAACTCCATACGTCAGTTTAATGCCCACAAGGCAACCTGGATAGAACGTATTGAATTACTGGAGAGTCTCAAAGGAGTTGATCAGGAGTGGCAGCCAGCACTTGAAAAGGTTATTGAGGCATTTAGACAGGATTGGAAACACAGAAACACTCTTACTGCAGCAATGACCGTGGAGATGATGGAACATATTATAACCTTCACTTTGACCGGCAATATTGGAGAGTCTGAAGCCTTCAATGATGTAAAGGGAAAACTTCAGGAAGAATTTCGGCTTAAAGTTGAAGCAATGGAGAGACTTACGCATCAGAAAATCAGAAAACTGTTCCGTCACAACATTTTTAACTGCGAACTTCCATCAAACTCAATATTGCATGAAGATCTTTTCAGTGAAAAGACCTGGCAGTTTTTAGGGCTCTCGCCAAGAGAAGTCGCACTTGCAGCAGGAATGGCAGGTGGTGCGGCGGGAATTGTGATTGATGTTATAGCAGCCGGTATTACTTTTGGTGTATTTTCTGCCATTGGAGGAGCTGTAGGGGCTGTATCTGCTCTGTTAAGCGGCAGACGTATTGCAGATATAACATTTAAAGGGACAAGACTTGGCAAGGATCAGGTAAAAATAGGACCTCTTTGTAACCTCCAGTTAATGTATATTCTGCTTGATCGGATGATGATTTTTCATGATAGCATTATTAATTGGGCACATGCTCGTAGGGATATACCTGAATCT
>JADGBP010000317.1 GCA_015231395.1 Desulfamplus sp.
ACAAATACCTCTATTGAGGTACTCTGGGCAATCTTTTCGCAATATGCGACAATAAAATTGGGCATCCGCATGTCGGGTGGATAGTACTCAATCGCCAGGGCATGGCCGTTCTGGTTATGAGTCACAATTGCCTGAGAGCCGGCCATGATCCTGCCAAGCATGGTGATCTTGCCCTTGTGCATGGATTTTCTGCTCCAGTAGGCGATCATGTGTCCATCCACATAGCCCACAATTCCAGATTCATCGGGCAGTAACGCTTCCCTCAGGGCATCACCCGCATCAATCCGTGCCAGTTGACCCAGAAACTGGTTTAATGTTGAGCTGTGATATCCCACCCCAACAAGACTCTTGAGTGGATTCCGGGTCAGATCAAACTCGGTGAGCTTCTTAATCCCAAACAAAGGAGCATAGAAGAGTGCTTCAAAACGACGTTTGAGGGTTTCAGGCTTATGGTAGAGCATTGGAAAATCTGCCTCTGGATGGCTCTGAACGTAGGATTCAATCCCCTGCTGAAGCAGCTCCACAACCTTTTCAAAATCACCATGGGATTCCATCCAGGCGGCAAACAAAAATACCCCCGCAAACGATACATGAGGGGACACTTTTACTATGGGGCTGTAGAGCTCTTTCTTGCCAACTGAACTCTTACCTGGAGGCCGCCCCTTGCCTCTACTGAGACCCCACTCATGCCGAAGTCGATTAATATGACGCACACTAACATCCAACGGTGTGCCTCTTTCTTCCAGGCATTGAAGCATTTGACGACTGGAGCGAGTTCTATCTTCGTTCAGAGCAACCCATAAACTGGTCTGATCACTCGCTCTCAGCTTTTTGCCATCAGAAAATGTTGGACAGAAAATTGCCGACTCTATATTCTGTGCAAAGTGCATTACATCCCTCCCTTTTTATAAACACTTGGTTTTAAAAAAAGGGATGTTTACTATATTTTGCCGGACAATGTCCATTTTATTTTTTAACAAATTCATTGATTTATGTTAGTTTGCGGCAAAGGCTGTCAGGAGTCAGATGAATGAAGAGATAAAGTGGACCAACATGTCTCAGAGGAAAATCTCAGAGTTAATGTTCAGCATGCATAATGTTAAAATTAGTACAACAGTAGTCCGTCAACTTCTCAAAAATAATAACTATCGCCGACGCAAGGCTCAAAAACAAACAACCATGAAGAAGGTTAAAAACAGGAATGAGCAGTTTGTAAATATAAATGGACAAATGGCCGAATATGAGCTAACTCCAAACCCGATAGTCAGCATGGACACCAAGAAAAAAGAGAATCTCGGTAATTTCCAAAGAGACGGTCATTTGTATACTCAAGGAACAATACATACTTATGATCATGATTTCCCAAGTTTTGCGGAAGGCTCTGTAATTCCTCATGCTATTTACGACTGCAAGAAGAATACCGGCTATATTAACCTCGGTACAAGTAAGGATACCGGCGAATTTGCCTGTGATTGCTTAAGGAACTGGTGGTATAATGAAGGCCGGAAGGGATATCCTGATGCCACTTCAATCCTTATATTATGCGATGGCGGTGGAAGCAACAGCAGTCGACATTACCTGTTTAAAGAGGACCTCCAAAAGCTTGTTGATGAGATTGGGATCGAAATACGAATTGCACACTATCCACCTTATTGTTCTAAATACAATCCCATTGAACATCGTTTGTTTCCTCATGTTACCAGGGCCTGTCAGGGGGTAGTTTTTAAAAACATGCAAATTGTCAAAGAGCTGATGGAAAAAACTGAAACACGCAAAGGTTTGAAAGCGACTGTCCAAATCGTGGATAAGGTCTATGAAACCGGGCGAAAGGTCGCTGAGGGTTTCAAAGAAAATATGAAAATCGTATTTGATGAAGTCTTACCTAATTGGAATTACAGGGCAATTCCAAATGGGCAAGTTATTTAAACCCTATTCCTTAATAAAAAAGAATTCTTTAATTCTTCAATAAAATCAGGTGATTTTGTTATTGAGTCTTTCCACGGTTGAAGCCTCTGATAGTTTCTTGCAAGTGTTTTTTCTGGATTTTTAATAAAATTATCCCATTCCTGAGATATTATATTGAAAACATCATGTATTTCTTGAGACGTACGGAAAATACACATTGATATTTCTTTTGTAAGATTTTTGCCTTTAATATTGTCGCCTTCAAATAGATAGCCATAATACTGTATCTGCGTTTTATCAGACGGTTGGTTAAAATCATTGTCAAATTCTGTCATCCAGATTTTGAAGGGGATTTCCTCAAGGTAATTGATATTTATGCCAAATCCTAACCCGTTATTACTATCGGAGTTCTCTGGATACTCGATGAAAGCAAAGAGTTCATTGTTGCTGGATATTCTCTGATTCATCATGAATTTGTTTGAAGCAATAGGCAATGAACGAATTGGAGAACTTGTTTCAATATTTGTAGAAAAATCGTGTATCTTTTTCTGTACTATCCCTTCAGCTAATCCCAACAAGCAGACATTTAAATAAAGAAATGCCCGGTGAACCGGATTTTTATATAAATATTTATTCATTATTTCAATTACCTCTTCAATAGAGAGGTATATTATTTTTTCTTGTGATTTTATATGTTTGGTAAGAAAGCAGAGTAATAAAATGTATTGGGACATAGAAAATAATAAATTTTCAACTATCTCTAAATCAAGAGTAATAGCCTTTGGGTTGGTCATGAAAAAAAACTGATTTTTGATTCTTGTTATGATGAAGTTTAATGTTTTATCGTCATAGTTTATATTGTGATGGGATTTACTCATTTGTTTTAAAGACTGTAAGTTTTTTAATAGTTTTGGATTATCGCTTTGTTCAGCAAGTTTGATGCTCAAGACTGCTGGAAACGTTAGCAAAAGTGATATGTTCGTATCTGTTAGTGCTTTAGGATTGAAAGAAAATTTTGTATTATCATCGGATAACGGAAAAATTTCATTATATACAGCGTTGTATCTGCCAAATAACTCCTCATTATTCATATGTCGTTTTCCTCTGTTAATGGCCATCTATAATGACCCACATTCGGTCAATAATTTTGACCCACTAAAATCATAAATTTTTGAAGAAAAACTAAATTTAGACAAAGAGCTTGGTTTTGATTTAGACTCCTCTTTTGACTATTCTATGATGAGGGGGAGAATGTGCCATTCGGTCAACCTCCGGAGGAATACAGTTATCGTTGTTCCCGATGCCGGCTTGAAATGGAAGTCAATGAAGCAATTATTGATGTTGAGATGGGCATAGCTGAATTTGAGGATAGATGGCATGAAGGATTCATGCCAGTATTGGGATGCCCTGGTTGTAATCGAAAAGCTATGGAGTATGTCGGAGCTTAAGAAAGCCCGCCCGAAGGGCGTTAATTTA
>JADGBP010000318.1 GCA_015231395.1 Desulfamplus sp.
TGATTTTCCGGATATTGTGGATTTAGAGTTGTTTAAAAAAATAAGGATTCAGGAGAGCGGTTCTTTGAAGTATCTTTCATTTAAAATTGCCATTGAACTTATTAAACCTGAGATGAGAAAATCTCTTGAATCAAATAATGAAATTATCCGTAACACAGTCGAATCTGAAGCAAAAAAAATGTCATGGCTTGTATTGAGATCTCCTGAAGGCAAGATTAACTTTAAATATCATTTGATTCAAAAAATAAATGAGGTTTTACCTTCAAAGATGATACAAAATATTTATTTTACCGGTTTTATGTTAGAGTAAGTTAAAATAATGAGTGAGATACTATCCCAGGATGAGGTTGACAGCTTACTTGCGGGTCTTGATTCCGGTGAGGTTGAAGTTGAAAAAGATGTTGAAGTAGTTGCTGAACCAGACGGCATTGCTCGATATGATTTTACAAGTCAGGACAAGGTTGTACGGGCAAGGATGCCCACATTTGATGTTATTAACGAGCGTCTTGCAAGAGAGCTTAGAGCCAGCATGTCCACGCTGCTTCAAACTAACGTGGATGTCAGTGCAAACCCCCTTGATACCCTGAAATTTTCTGAATTTGTAAGAAGCCTTCCTGTTCCTACAAGTCTCCATGTTTTTAGAATGGAGCCCCTGAGAGGGCTTGCACTTGTTATACTTGAGAGCCAGCTTGTGTATAACCTTATAGATACTTTTTTTGGTGGTGAAGGTAGTGGTAGGGCAAGGGTTGAGGGCAGGGACTTTACAGTCATTGAGGAAGTTGCCACAAAAAAGGTGGTTATTGCATGCCTGAAAAATATTGAAACCGCATGGGGTCCTATTGAACCTGTAAAGACAGCCCTTGTGAGATCAGAGATGAATCCCCAGTTTGCAGCTATTGTACTTCCAACAGATCTTGTTATTGTAACACGGTTTGAAATTGAACTGGAGCAGATTGCCGGAAATCTTATTGTATGTCTTCCCTATTCCATGATAGAACCTCTGCGGTCAAAGCTTGCTTCTGGATTTCAGGCAGAAATTGAACAGACCGACTTTGCCTGGCGTAAAATGTTGGAATCTGTAATTTTAGATTCAACAATTGAGCTGAGAATACAGCTTGGTATTACTGAGATAACAGGAGAGCGTCTTTGGCTTATGCAGAAGGGCGATATTATTCAGTTGGATCATGATGCTACCGAGATGCTGACGGGTTTTGTTGGTAATCTTCCAAAAATAAAGGGATATGCCGGTGTAAAAAGAGGCTTTCAGGCATTCAGGGTAGAAGAAAAACTGGTATTGAAGTAAATATTTTGAAAAAATAAGAAAGAATTGATGAGCGTGTGAATATGGCAAATCAGAATGACTCAAATCAGGATACAAAGGCAGCCGGAGCTCAGGGTGAAGAGTCCGGTGAAAGAGAATTATCATTTATTCTTGATATCCCGCTTGAACTTTCCGTGGAGC
The DNA here is from genome assembly GCA_015231395.1 of Desulfamplus sp. Classification (GTDB taxonomy): domain Bacteria; phylum Desulfobacterota; class Desulfobacteria; order Desulfobacterales; family Desulfobacteraceae; genus Desulfamplus. The sequence continues at coordinate 1,463 of JADGBP010000318.1, forward strand.
TTGGTAAAACAAGGATGCTTGTAAATGATCTGCTTCAGTTAAGCCAGGGTTCCATAGTTGAATTGAATAAACTTGCAGGAGAACCACTTGAAGTCTATATTAACCGCAAACTTATTGCCCGTGGCGAGGTTGTGGTTGTCAATGAAAAGTTCGGTGTCCGTCTGACTGACATCATCACTCCGATGGACAGAGTCAAAAGTTTGACAAACTGATGAAAAGCAACTGACGGAATGTAAATGATGGGATACTACTGATGGAATGGATGGAATGCAAATGATGAAATGCAACACATGGAATGCAAATGATGGAACACTCCACAGATATCTGGGCAGCTTTCTTTAAAACAGGAGCTATGCTTCTGTTTGTAATTGCCTCTCTTCTTTTTCTTATCTACCTGTTAAAACGATTTTCAAATCTTAAACTCATCAAATCTCGGCAGGATAATATTAAAGTTTTGGAAGTACACCATTTTTCACCCAAGGAAAAAGTTGTGCTGATCGAGGTTATGGGGGAAACTCTCCTTCTTGGTATCACATCTCAAAATATTCAAACCCTTGCCATCATTGATAAGAAAATAGACGTCAACTACCCCTTGACAAGTCAAGGGGCTTGAACAGTGATGTTTAACGTAAGAGTTGATTAGGGAGCTTAAAGGAAACTTTATGCAGAAGTTAGATAGGAGAAATACATACATACCTGTGAGTGCTTCACAAGCTTACAGCTCTATGGCTTTGTCTTTAAACAGAGAGCCTGCCTGTCGGACAGACAGGGAAATTCTCGGTGAGCAGAGCTTAAAAACCCTTTCTAACAATCCCGAAGTGAATCAACCTCAATGTAAAGAGGGGCAGAACTTGCGAGTATCTGTCAAAGTTTACATCTTGAATTTACGAGGAAAACCCTTAATGCCTTGTAGCCCAAGAAAAGCAAAAAAATTATTAAGGGAAGGAAAAGCAATAGTTATCAAAAGATTTCCATTTACAATCCAGTTATTAGTTCCAACAGGTGAGACGAAACAGAAAGTAACGCTCGGAATTGATTCTGGATTTGAAAACATTGGATTCAGTGCTGTATCAGAAACAAAAGAATTAATATCAGGAACAATTAAGTTAGATGGAAAAACATCAGAGAGATTAACAGAACGTAGAATGTATCGCAGAGGTAGAAGAAACAGATTATGGTATAGAAAACCAAGATTCTTGAATCGTTCTAAACCAGAAGGATGGCTTCCCCCATCAGTACAAAGAAGATACGATACTCATCTGAACCTTATCAACAGGCTTAAAAAAATACTCCCTATACAAGAAACAATTATAGAAATAGCTAATTTTGATATTCAGAAAATTATGAATCCTGATATTTCCGGTACTGATTATCAGCAAGGTTCTTTATATGGTTATCAGAATATGCGGAGCTTCTTAATGGCTCGTGAACACGGCAAATGTCAGTTGTGTGGTAAAGATTTTAAAAATCAACCATCACATATTCATCATTGTAAACAAAGAAATGAGTCAGGGAGTAACAGGGCAGAGAATTTGGCTATACTTCATCAAAAGTGTCACGAAAAGCTGCATAAGAAAGGATTGAAATTCTCGAAGCCTAAAAGCTACAAACCAAATACTTTTATGTCTATTATTCATAAGAAATTTAAACAGAACATTCTAAATGTAGAAATAACGTATGGTTATATAACTTTTGTAAATAGGAATAAGTTAGGATTAGAAAAATCACACAGTACGGATTCCTTTGTAATAGCTAATGGGAATATTCAAGAGAGGACAAAAAATACAGATATTAAACAGGTTCATAGAAATAATAGAGTTTTACAGTTGAATCGAAAAGGTTTTGCACCGTCTATCAAAAGAGAAAAATCTAAAGTTAATCCTGAAGATTTATTTTGGATTAATGGAAAACAATACA
>JADGBP010000319.1 GCA_015231395.1 Desulfamplus sp.
TGATTCGTTATGGCTACAGCATTGAGGAGGTGTTTCAAAAACATAAAACAAGAATTCCCTTGATTCATCTCCACGGTGTAGATTTTTCATCAAACATTCCAAAAGATCATCAAGCCATAGATAAAACCCCATCCGGACTGTTAGCACCAACCCTGAATGTGCTACAGCAGTTTGCCGGTGTAGTTTCATTAGAAGTATTCAATTACGAACATCTTTCTTCATCATTGACATTTTTGAATAATATTTTTATGAACATGCATCCACATGAGACCGATCATGAGGATAAAAATAAAAATCAAAATTTACCGTGAAAACACATTTGCTTTTCATGGACGGGGGCGGCAAAAAATCCCTGCCATGAGCGTTTACAATAAAACTTAAAAGGATAGTTAAATATGGTGTATCTCAAACTTTTTCTGACTGCTGTCTTATGGGGCGGGACATTTATTGCTGGCAGATTCATTGCACAGGAAGTCAACCCTTTCAATGCGGGATTTATACGCTTTGCAATGGCATCTTTTTTTCTGCTTGTAATCACAAGACAGGTGGAAGGATCTCTTCCTGTTGTGAAGAAAAAGCAGATTTTTCCCATTCTTATTCTGGGTGCAACCGGAGTGTTCTCATACAATGTCTTTTTTTTCTTCGCCCTGCATTATCTTCAAGCAGGCAAAGCCGCTCTGATTATTGCAAATAATCCCATTCTGATAAGCCTTTTGTCTGCTCTTATTTTTAAAGAAAGCCTAAATGCTGTAAAATGTGTTGGAATTTTTATGTCTGTAACCGGAGCACTGGTTGTAATATCCGATGGGCATATAATGAGTTTTGTCAACAGCGGGCTCGGAAAAGGGGAGATTCTCACCTTTGGTTGTGTAATAAGCTGGGTTGCCTATTCTCTTGTAGGGAAACAGATTATGGGAGATTTGTCTCCTTTGGTTTCAGTATGTTATTCATCAATTGCAGGAACTGTGATGCTCTTTGTTCCAGCCATGACACATGGCAGTTTTCACGAGATCTTCCAATATAACAGTATGGAGTGGTTTAGCCTATTTTATTTAGCATTTTTTGGAACTGTGCTCGGGTTTCTATGGTATTATGAGGGGATAAAGAGCATTGGTGCTATGAAATCCAGCGTGTTTATCAACTTTGTTCCAGTCAGTGCCATCATATTCTCTTATTTCATACTCAATGAACCTGTGGGAAAATCACTTTTAATTGGTGCAATATTGGTAATTTCAGGAGTCTTTTCAACAAATGCTTCAGATCTTCTGCAAAAATTATTTACAAAAAAGGTATTTGCACGAAATCTCGTTTAATTTCACTTCCTGAAAATTGAGTGTTTCATAAATTCTATTGTAATGAAGCTCCAAAGGTCGGGGTATGAACCCAAGCTTCGCAATCAATACAAATAACAACAAGGATGTTAGCATGATGGATAAAAAAAATGTCGATCAGGAAAAAAATAAAACTGTCAAAGAGAGATATCTCCAGCAAAAAAATACAAAGGCCATGACTAAAAAGTATTCAAATATGGATTTCAGGTGGAAAGAGCAATACAACACCGGCATTGCAAAAATTGATAATCAGCACCGCTATTTTCTTGAATTAATTGAAATAATTGCTGCCCAGACTAACGATAACAAAGATGATATTTCCAGAGATCGGCTGGTGATGGAGTTTATACATTATGCTCAGTTCCATTTTTACAGTGAAGAGAATTTGATGATACGCTACAAATATCCCAAACTTGAAGAACATCAGGCTCTTCATCTCGATTTGATCGATCTTCTGACCGGCGAAATCAATTCAGTATTTGAGGAAATAGATGGCTATAATAAATTTATTCATTTTCTATTAAAATGGTTTGTCCACCATTCCATGGAAGAAGACAAAAAAATCTATTTGTTTCTGACAGAACAAAAAAAGATTGATGATTTAGTAAAAAAAGAATGCCCTGACTAACCGGATTTGTTTATCGTAATCATGCATCCACCCTTCCTCCCAACACTCACCACCGCTGCCACTGTACATTCACCTCGATAGTCTCGTAAAAAGTCACCTTAAAAAAATGTTTCATAAATAAAATCAGATAGTTATAACTCTAAAAAATGCTGATTTAGGACTTTTTACGAGTCCATCAAAATCAACCTTCTTTAGAGCTTGGCGTTTGCGTTTTGCACGTTTTGCGTAGGCGTTTTTCTCTTTTTTCTGAGTCTCTCCGATGATTTTGTATTATTTTTATTGAACAATAGTTTTTTTCCTCTGAATTGATAAAAAAAATTATGAATTGCCCTTGACTACTAAAAAATACTCATTACTTTTTGTTCAAATTAATAACGAGTAATAAAAAACAGTGAGTATGCAAAAAACTTAAACAAACAAAACTAAACATCTTGGAAAGTAAGACATTCAAAATCAAGCATTTGGAGTAATAATTGTAAGTTTAAAAGTTCTAATCAAGTAGAATAAAAATTTTAATCAAGTAGAATCAATGTCAATTTAAAAACGTTTAACAACACAAGGAGAAAGAGCCATGATAACAAGAAGAATGATTAATTTTCCCGCAGCAACAGCCTTTAGACATCCTTTTTTTGAAATTGATGCATTTAAAAAGGAAATGGACAGATGGTCAAATTTAATGAACAGCAGAAAACTCTCTGGAGGGTTACACTCCGGTGTATTTCCATTATTGAATATCACAGAGGATAAGGATAATTATTATATCCGTGCCGAACTTCCTGGAATCAGTTCTGAAGAGCTTGATATTCAGCTAAACGGCAGAAACCTGACCATATCTGGTGAGAGAAAAACAGAACGAAATGAAGGAAATGTGAAATACCATAGAAGAGAACGCGATGCGGGTAAATTTTCAAGAGGAGTTATGCTACCCGGCGATGTTGACTCCGAAAATGTAAATGCCAGCATGGTCAATGGTCTTCTAACCGTTAAGATAGGTAAAGCCGAGCTTGCCAAACCACGGAAAATAAGCATCAATTAACAATAATTTTAAATAATGGAGGAAATATAAAATGGCTGAGACAAAAGAGTTGCAGGTAAAAGAAAAACAGGAGGTTTCAACTTCTGCGGAGCATACAAAACCAGGGCTGCTTTTTACTCCGGCAGTTGATATTTACGAAAATGATAACGAAATCATTGTGCTTGCAGATATGCCTGGCGTAACTACTGATGATATCAGTATTGATTTGAAAGACGGGATTCTTACACTTACAGGTGATGTTAAGCCTTGGGGTAACTACTCAGGCATCTACTACAGTTTTATAAAAATCATCCGATTAGATTAAGGCAATTAAGATTTAAGATATTAATTTGGAGAAACTATCATGCAACTACACATTCCTTCTGAAAAAGAGATAC
>JADGBP010000031.1:0-7630 GCA_015231395.1 Desulfamplus sp.
AAAGTACAGAATATTGCTCAAGAGCTTTACAGGAACTGTATGAATATCACAAATATTTTTAATTATCAGGGTATTATGGAGAATTGAACAGCCCTGGGGAAGTAAAGCTCTTGGGATACTTAAAGTCAATGAGTTAAACAAAAACATTAAATTACCTGATTCTGACTCGCTTTTAGCTGCGTAGTAGCACGGTTTTATTTACAGTAGGAAAAGTTCAGAGTATCTGTTTGTAATCCGTGAAATCCCATAATTCGTGTCAATCAGTGATTCTGACAATTTACCGATTTTAGAATCAGGATAGACAAGACAAATTGCTCATGACCATTATGTGTGTTGAATATGATATCAAAGGAGATTTATCCTGTGGCATTAAAATATGTGGATGAATATAGAGATGGAGAGCTTGCAAAAAATTTGATTGTAAGTATCAATGCCCTGGATACAGGCAATCTCAGATTAATGGAAGTGTGCGGCACTCATACCATGTCAATATTCAGGCATGGTATCAGAAGTGTTTTGCCAGACACTATTAAACTTTTGTCGGGACCTGGATGTCCGGTATGCGTTACTGCCCAGCAGGATATTGACGCTTTTGTTGATCTTTCCATGCAAGACAATGTGATACTTACTACCTTCGGGGATCTTATCAAAGTGCCAGGAACATTCTCTTCACTTCAGAAAGAGAAGGCAGCAGGAAGGGATATCAGGATAATCTACTCTGTCTTTGATGCCCTGGATATTTCGGAAGCTAATCCAAAAATGAAGGTGGTTTTCTGTGGCGTAGGATTTGAGACCACCACACCCACTGTTGCAGCTTCAATACTCATGGCGGAAAAACGGGGCATTGATAATTTTTTTGTCCATTCAGCCCATAAACTGACACCACCTGCACTTGCTGCGTTAATGCAAACTTCTGGAGTTGATATCAACGGCTTCATTCTTCCTGGTCATGTTTCAGTAATCACCGGAATCCATGGTTATCGGGATGTCTTTGAAAAATATCGTATCCCATCAGTGATTGCCGGATTTGAGCCTGTTGATATCCTCAAAGCCATATTCATGCTGGCAAAACAGAATCAATCTGGTATTCCTTCACTTGAAAATGGATATGAAAGGGCGGTATCAGAAGATGGTAATACAAAGGCAAGAGAGATCATGAATCAGGTTTTTCAGACTTCTGATACAATATGGCGGGGAATCGGAGAGATACCTCAAAGCGGCATGAAATTAAAAACAACTTATAACCGGTTTAATGCGCTGGAAAAGTTTCATATTGAGTTAAGAGATAGTCCTGAACCTGCCGGATGTGCCTGCGGCCAGATTCTGATGGGACTTAAAACACCGGAAGATTGCAGCATGTACGGTAGAAAATGTACTCCTGCCCATCCGGTAGGGCCGTGCATGGTATCCAGTGAAGGATCATGTGCAGCACATTATAGGTATAAAGGATAAAACAAAATGGATAGTGGTACAAAAATATTACTGGATCATGGCAGCGGTGGAAAAATTGCACATTCATTGCTAACAGATATGATCCTCCCCCTGTTTGGCAATGATATGCTTTCAAAGCTTGACGATGGTGCACAGATTGATATTGGCAGTGGAATAAGAGTTGCTTTTTCAACAGATTCCTATGTTGTTGACCCCATATTTTTCCCAGGAGGTAATATTGGAGATCTTGCCATCAACGGCACTGTCAATGATATCGCCATGTGTGGAGGAGACCCCAAGTATATCAGTGCTGCCCTGATTCTGGAAGAAGGGTTAGATACTGATGATTTAAGAATAATTCTTGAAAGCATGGCAAAAGCTGCACAAAAAGCAGGGGTGCTTGTTGTAACCGGAGATACAAAAGTGGTTCCAAAGGGAAAGGCAGACAAAATTTTCATAAATACATCAGGTTTTGGAATAATCCCCGCAGGCATAAATATTTCCGGAAACAATGCCCGCCCTGGTGATAAGGTGATTATCAGCGGAACCATTGCTGATCATGGAATTACCATATTGAGCAGCAGGGAAGATTTAAAGTTTGATTCTGACATTAAAACAGACAGTGCCGCTCTGAATGGAATGGTTAAAAAAATTCTTGATTCAGCACAGATTCCTGACCCTGAGTTTCGGTCAGATTCAAAACATTTAAGATCAGATTCAGGTATTCATATAGATTCAGGTGTTAATGTAAATTCAGGTATTCATGTAGATTCAGGTGTTAATGCAAATTCAGGTGTTAATGCAAATTCAGGTGTTCATGTGCTTCGGGATCCCACCAGAGGCGGTGTTGGCACAACACTGAACGAGATTGCACAGCAGTCCAATGTGCGTATAAATATTTTTGAAAACGCTCTTCCCATAAAGAACGCTGTTCGCGGGATGTGCGAGCTTTTAGGATTTGATCCGCTTTATCTTGCCAATGAGGGAAAGCTTCTGGCGGTGGTCTCACCTGAGGATACAAACAGGGTTCTTGAGATTATCCGTAAGGATGAATTTGGAAAGGATGCGGCAGTAATTGGAGAGGTACTTAACCCTGAACCATGCGGAGTTTTTCTGACTACATCAATAGGAGGTTCAAGAATTGTGGATATGCTGACTGGAGAGCAACTTCCGAGAATATGCTGATTACTTGACAGTTGTAAAATCTTTTTAAATAATAACATAAGGAATATAAGAGTTTCAAATAATGAGTTTCAAATCAAAATTTATACGTTTCAAATTTGCAAAAACCATTAGAACCAGGATTATATATGTCAAAATGCATTAATTGTTCAGCACCGCTTCCATCAAACTCAATAGAATGTGAATATTGTGGCAGCCGCAATGATACAGATCTTAAGGGTATTCACCACTTTACCACCCATGAGCCGGAGTCAGACCGTATCTGTCCTAAATGCAATATCAGCCTTCGGACAATTGATCTTAAAGTACATGGAAAATTTCTCATTCAACGATGCGATCTGTGTCTTGGCCTTTTTTTTGACCCGGGAGAACTTGAAGCTCTTCTTGACGCCTCGGTACAGCATGTTTATGCCATTAATCTGAAAAAATTGGACAACATCAATAAAGCCATGACTCCAAGAGAAACTAAAGTGATGTATATTAAATGTCCTGTCTGCTCAAATCTCATGAACAGGTCAAGTTTCGGGGCAAAAAGCGGTGTGATTGTTGACAGATGCAAAGAACACGGTATTTGGCTCAACGGTGGTGAACTGCGTCACCTGTTTGAGTGGCGAAAAGCCGGGGGGAAACTTCTCCATGAACAGAGAGAAGCAGAAAAAAAAGAGCTGGAAAAAAAGGAACAGGAGAGCAAGGCTCTGGAGAGAAACATCTATTCGGAGCAGATTGATCTATCTGGTTACACTATGTCAGGATCACGCTCCCGAAAAGATGATGTTGATATCATCGATGTACTCAAGGGAGTCGCGTCATGGCTGCTGCAATAATTAAGCAATAATCACACAATAATGTAGGAATAATAGACTTCCTGTAAAATTCACTTTTTATCCAGTAAAATCAAGGGTCAAAATCCAGTTTTACAGGAAGTGCCTATTATTTAACCTGAATTTATCAAGCTCTTTTTTGCCTGACTTCACCAAGAACAGACATGGAAGCTGCAACCAATGAAGATATGTCTGCTAAATTCGCTGGAATAATCATGGTGTTGTTCTCTTGTGCCAGTTTGCCGAACTCTGTAATATACTTTTCGGCAATCCTTAAATTGGCAGCATTCTCTCCTCCGGCAACACGAAGGGCTTCTGCGACTTTTTTTATCCCTTCAGATGTAGCAAGTGCTACAAGCTCAATCTCCTTTGCCTGACCTATTGCCTCGTTTATGCGTTTCTGTTTTTCACCTTCCGACACCTCGATAGCTTCTTGTTTCAAGCCTTCAGCACGGTTGATGCGAGACTGTCTGTCTCCTTCCGAAGTAGCAATTGCCGCCCGTTTTTCCCGCTCCGCCCGCATCTGTTTCTCCATCGCGTCCATTACGCTTTTGGGTGGAGTTATATCTTTTATTTCGTATCTGAGTACTTTGACACCCCAGTTTTCAGCGGCTTCATCTATGGCGGCAACCACTTGCTGGTTCAGGGTTTCGCGCTCTTCAAAGGTTTTATCAAGTTCAATGCGTCCAATGACAGAACGAAGTGATGTCTGTGCAAGCTGACCTGCCGCACGTTTATAGTCATCTATGCCGTATGCCGAGAGTTTGCTGTCAATAACCTGAATGTAGAGTACCCCGTCCACTGCTACTGAAACATTGTCTCTTGTAATGCACTCCTGTGATGCAATGTCGAGAACCTCCTCTTTAAGTGAACGTTTGTAAGACACTTTGTCAAAAAAAGGTATCAGGATATGAAAACCTGCACCCAGTGAGTTGCTGTATCTACCGAGACGCTCAATGATAAATTCTGATCTTTGAGGTACAATCACAGCAGTTTTAAGCAATAGAACAATAATAACCACTGACATAACACCAACCACAATCAATGACTCATTCATAGTTTTCTCCTTTTAAAGATACAAATTAATTTTATTATAAACATCAAGATTCACAGCAATTAAATGGCTTTTACTATAAAAGTCAGACCACTCTCCGCAACCTGACGCTCTATTACAACAGCCTGTCCCTCTTTAATAGTACTTAAATCTGCAGATGTAGCACGCCAGAAACTACCCATAAATTTTATTTCACCGGGAAGTTCCGGAGTTATTGTTTTTGTTACCACAGCATGTTTTCCAATTTTTGAATTTCCATAGTCGTCATCCAGATTGTCGATAACCTTTCCCCTAAAAATTTTCAAGCTGTATTTCCGCAACGTAAACAGCAGTACCAGTGATGATACAAGAAAGATTGATGTCTGTACTGTGAGACTGATATCAAAGAGCCATGCGGATAATGCCGCGATAAAACATCCTCCAGCAAAGAAAATCACAATAAACCCTGGCAGTACAAGTTCTGCAATTAAACAAATAACCCCTGCAAAGAACCACATTAATGCTACTGAAATATCCATATCTCGATTCTCCTTGTTTGAGTTTTTTGCAAACTCCTGATATGAGAGATTCTATAAATTTCTGATTTTCATGCTCTGAAGTGGTTAAAACCCGAACATGAATGTTTAACTCAGTAATAACCCAATAAAACAGAAATTTCTACTTTAATTTATCGTATAGGAATTTCATCATTTAATGAGGAGAAAAATATGAACCAGAATTTTCTCAAATACCTTGCAGACCAGACAAAACGGCTTCATACTGACGGGCTTTATAAAGAAGAGAGAGTCATTACATCCCAGCAACAGGCTGAAATTACAGTGGCAAGCAATCATCATCATTTATCAGATCATCATTTGTCAGACTGCAAACAGTCATCAAACGACAATTTGACAGGCAATAAGCTCACAGTAAGTAAGCAGGTGATCAATTTTTGTGCAAACAATTACCTTGGCCTTGCCAATAGCAAAGATTTAATACAGGCTGCAAAAGAGGGTCTTGATAAACATGGTTTTGGAATGGCATCTGTCCGGTTTATCTGCGGTACACAAGATATTCATAAAGAGCTGGAAAAAAGTCTGAGTAATTTTCTTAAAACCGAAGATACTATTCTATACTCCTCATGTTTTGATGCCAATGGCGGGCTTTTTGAAACACTTTTTCAGGAAGAAGACGCGATTATCAGCGATGCTCTCAACCACGCAAGTATCATTGACGGAGTTAGACTCTCCAAAGCTCGGCGTTTCCGTTATCGAAACAATGACATGCAGGATCTTGAAACTCAGCTAAAAGCAGCAGAAGGTTGCCGGTTCAAGGTTATTGCAACAGACGGGGTCTTTTCCATGGATGGCATTATCGCAAACCTTAAGGGAATTTGTGATCTTGCGGAGCAATACAACGCACTTGTGATGGTTGATGATTCACACGCTGTTGGCTTTATTGGTGACAAAGGGGGCGGAACCCCTGAATATTGCGGAGTGCAGGACAGAGTCGATATCCTTACCGGTACACTTGGCAAAGCCCTTGGTGGTGCTTCCGGTGGTTATACCAGCGGCAAAAGACAGATTGTGGAGTGGCTCCGTCAAAGATCCCGTCCATACCTTTTTTCCAACTCATTGGCTCCGTCAATCGCTGCGGCTTCCATCAAAGTTCTTGAGCTGTTGAGACAGGGTGATGATCTGAGGCTTAAGTTAAAAGAGAACAGCCAGTACTTCAGAAAAGAGATGTCAAAACTTGGTTTTACACTGGTTCCCGGGGATCACCCGATTATACCGGTCATGCTTGGAGATGCGGTTCTTGCGGGCAAGATGGCAAAACAGATGCTGGATGAGGGAATATATGTTGTAAGTTTTTCGTTTCCTGTGGTTCCAAAAGGTCAAGCCCGTATTCGTACCCAGATGTCAGCAGCACATGAAAAAAAGCATATTGAAAAAGCAATTGCCGCTTTTGAAAAGGTGGGTAGGCAGCTGGGTGTAATTGCGTAAACAATTATGCAGGTTGTGAAATCTGCTACTATCGGTAGCATTTTACAATGAAAAACATATTGGATGCTGTAAAAAGGAGAAAAAATGAAAGCCCTTGTAAAAGCAAAACCGGAATCCGGACTATGGCTGCAGGAAGTACCGGAACCAAAGTACTGCCCTGATGATGTTTTGATTAAAATCAAAAAAACAGCCATCTGCGGAACTGATCTCCATATTTTCAACTGGGATCCATGGTCACAAAAAACAATTAAAACACCCATGGTGATTGGTCATGAGTTTGTAGGGCATATTGTTGCTGTTGGGGAAAATGTCCATAATTTAAAGCCGGGACAAAGAGTTTCGGGCGAAGGGCATCTCACCTGCGGAACATGCAGAAATTGCCGGGCAGGCAAACGCCATCTTTGCAGAAACACATATGGAGTCGGGGTTAACCGTATTGGCTGCTTTACAGAATTGCTGGTCATTCCCGCCATCAATGTTTACCCTATCCCTGACGGACTTGAGGATGATGTCGCGGCAATTTTAGATCCATTTGGCAATGCCGCCCATACTGCCCTCTCATTTGATCTGGTTGGGGAAGATGTGCTTATTACAGGGGCGGGACCTATTGGAATCATGGCTGTTGCTCTTTCAAAGAGAATCGGGGCAAGGCATGTTGTGATTACTGATGTTAACGACTACCGTCTTGATCTTGCGAAAAAACTTGGGGCTACCAGAACGGTCAATGTGAGCCGCGAGAAATTAAAAGATGTGCAGGAAGAGCTTCATATGCAGGAGGGTTTTGATATTGGCATGGAGATGTCTGGTGTGCCATCGGCATTTAATCAGATGCTTGAACATATGACTCATGGAGGCAAAATAGCCATGCTTGGTATTTTTGCTGAAAAACCGGTTCTCAATACTGACCTTGTGATTTTCAAGAGTTTGACGATCAAGGGAATTTATGGCAGAGAGGTTTTTGAAACATGGTACAAGATGGTCAGCCTTCTTCAGTCCGGTTTGGATATAACTCCGGTCATTACTCACAGATTTGCTGTTGATGACTATCTAAAAGGATTTAATGTGATGAACAGCGGAATGGCTGGTAAGGTTATTCTAAACTGGAGTTAGCTGTTTCTAAACTGGAGTTAGCTGTTTCTAAACTGGAGTTAGCTGTTTAA
>JADGBP010000031.1:7728-12376 GCA_015231395.1 Desulfamplus sp.
TTCTAAACTGGAGTTAGCTGTTTCTAAACTGGAGTTAGCTGTTTCTAAACTGGAGTTAGCTGTTTAATGGTAGTTTAATTTGTTATAAAGAATTTATCTGAATTTCATAATTTACAGAAGTCCTGATGATACTTTTTTCGTAATTTCCAGGAACTTCAATGACACTTTTTTCATGATTTCCAGGAACTTTAATGAAGCTTTTTTCGTGATTATCAGGAACTGAAATGACACTTTTTTCAACTAATTGAATGTTTCTTAAATCCTCCTGAACAGTCATAGATGAAAAAGCACCTTTAATTCGTGTTCCTTCCGAGAGTCTTCCAGATATCTTGATTTCAGGAATGGGTAATTTTGATTCTGCCCATTTCACAAAAAGGTTTCTATCTAATTCAAGTTGCATGATCTTGTTGTCAAGTTCTGGCTTGAATTTTTTTATACTGCTTTCTGTTTGTTCAAGCTCTACTTCAAGATCTTTTTTAAAATTATTGTATTGTTTTAACTCATCAATCGACTCTTCCATTTTCTTGTTAATGGCTTCTATAAGCATAAGGATTTTGGCTTTTTCATTTTTATACTCTGCCATATCAATCGATTCTCTCAGTTGAAGAGATTTAGATTTGGCACGGTCATGGACAAGTTTGAGTTCTACCATTTTTTTGAAGGTAGCTTTTATTTCATGTTCAACAGTCTCCTTTGTTTCAATAAGAAGGTTAATTTCTCCTCTTAAACTTTCAATCTGTCTTGTTATCTCAATTAATTGAAGAACAAGATGATCCTCACATCCTGCACTGAGCTGACAGCGTTCCGTTACATTGCTTCCAATACCTGCTGCAATAATGCCTTTTTTTGCTGATATTTTAGAAGCAATAACTCTTCCTCCTGCAATATTGCATGTCCCGCTGATAATGATTGAAGAGTCAATAATCTCATGTTCAACAACTACATCACCAAATGCTTCAATGCGTGAATTATGAATATATTTTGCCGTGACATTTCCCTGAGTTTTAATACGACTTCTGTTAATTCCTATTTCAGCACAGACATCTCCGATTGATGATATGGTTGCTCCGCTTATCTCACGGGTTTTAACCTGACCCGCATTTACAGGATAGGCACCAGTCAATATTCCTGCCACATTAATACTTGCATACTGGTCAATTTGACCAAAACGCATGTCTGCATCTCCAAGAACACTGACAACCGGAAAGATGAACAATCTTCCATCAACTGAAAGGGCAGGATATCCGCTCTGGCAGGAGATTGCCTCTGTTCCTTCTTCTGAAATCATGACACCGTTTCCACAACGAAGCAGCAAATCTTGAGCATTCAATCCAGTCTGAAGATCATCCGAGAATAGAGGTTTGTCATTTGATGTCATATGATTTGTGTTTGAAGATAGATCGTTGGTGTTTGATGATAGATGATTTGCGTTTGAAGATAGATCGTTGGTGTTTGATGATAGATGATTTGCGTTTGATGAGTTATGGGTCTCATTTGATGAGACAAATTCAACTGTTTTGGAAAAGACATTCTTCATTCTTATTGTAATAAGACTTGATTCAAGAATCGCCACAGGTTTGTTTCTTTTAAGGATGGTATCCCCAACAATTTTTTCAGCATTGAATTGATATTCTGGAAGATGGCTGTAATGGTATTCACCAAATGCTACAGGGAAAAAAGTGTCTTTGCGGTTAATATAATTTTGTAAAATTATGTCGCTGCAAATTCCGGTTCTAATTTTTTGTTTTTCAAGAACATCTCTTATTAATGCTGGAGTAAGTGTTTTTAATGCTGGATCAAGTGGTTGTAATATTGGAGTAAGTGGTTTCTCAGGCACAACTGAATCTGGTAACGAAATAATTTTTATCCATGCTTCCATTGCATTTGACGAAACCACAACCTGAATATTTTCAGCATTTTCAGCGGATTGAGCGGATTCGGCAGAGTTAGAAAGCTCGTCAACTTGATTGCCTACCTCAATTTCCTTACCCGTTTCAATTTCCTTACCCGTTTCAATTTCCTTACCCGTTTGAATTTCCTTACCCGTTTGAATTTCCTTATTCGTTTGAATTTCCTTACCCGTTTCAATTTCCTTACCCGTTTGAATTTCCTTACTCGTTTGAATTTCCTTACCCGTTTGAATTTCCTTGCTTGCTTTAATTTCCTTAATTATTGCAATTTTCTCATTTGCTTCATTTTTCTGCTCATGAACAATAATCTCCAGTTGTTTATTTGTGAGCACACCAGACTCAACCAGTATATCCCCGACCATTTTTCTGATTTTGGAATCACGAAATAGTTTCTGCTGTTTTGCCAGAGCGTTCTTAATCTGCTGATGTGTGGCATAGCCCTTGTTTATGGCAATATTTCCGAATTGCTCACTTTTCTTTCTGACAATCAGGAACTCCCTGAAAACTTTAAGCAGATTTACCTGATATTTTGAGGCCATTTTTTTTGAGACTATTACATCTTCTAAAGAACAGGACTCTCCTTTAGATTTTTGATCCTCCATGAACCGGTATGCCTCGTTCAATTGTTCCTGATTGACCATATCATATTGAAGGGCAAGCTCGGCAAAAGAGGGAATATCAGTCATCGTATCTTACGCCTTTTTGTGATTGAGCCTGAATCGCTGTAATGGCAACAGTATTTACAATATCGGTAACTGTACAGCCTCGACTCAAGTCATTTACAGGATATCTGAGTCCCTGAAGCACAGGGCCCACAGCAACAGCACCAGATGAACGCTGAACCGCCTTGTATGTGTTGTTTCCAGTATTGAGATCAGGAAATATTAATACAGTTGCAACTCCTGCCACCTGACTTTGGGGAAGTTTGGTCTTTGCCACAGATGCATCTACAGCCGCATCATATTGGATTGGGCCCTCTATTTTGAGTCCAGGGAAAACTTTTTCTGCCTTTTGTATTGCAATTTCAGTGGCTTGACGAACTTTGTCAACATCTTTCCCAGTCCCAGAATCTCCGGTTGAATAGGAGAGCATTGCCACTATTGGCTCAATACCAAACACAACTGCGGTCTGTGCCGAACTTATTGCAATTTCTGCAAGTTCCTGAGCATTTGGATCAGGATTTATGGCACAATCCCCATAAACCAGAACCCTGTCTTCAAGACACATGAGCATTACGCTTGAAACAATAGAGCAATCCGGCTTTGTGCTTAAAATCTGAAGTGCGGGTCTGATGGTTGCTGCGGTACTGTTGACAGAACCTGAAACCATTCCGTCCGCATGGCCGGCAAATATCATCATGGTGGCATATTCATTTGCGGACTTCATCATATCATGGGCATATTCAGGCGTAATTCCCTTATGTTCTCTCAGGGCATAGTAGCTCTGTATATATTCCTCAAAAAATTCTGACTCAGGCGGGTTTATAATGTTTACGGACTTCATCTGAAAACCTAAGTGCTTCATTTTTTTATAAATTTTATCCTTGTTTCCAAGCAGGGTAATATCTACCACTTCACGACGCATCAAAATTTCAGCCGCCTTGATAATACGCTCTTCCTCGCCTTCCGGAAGAACAATGTGCTGACGGCTCTCTCTTGCTCTTTGTATCAGCTCAAGCTCAAACATCTTGGGTGTCCTGATAGTTGTTTTGGTTGTGATTACCTTTTTGGCAAGCTTCTTGGTATTGACATGTTTTTCAAATGCAGCAAGTATTCTTGTAATTTTGCGTTTGTCAAAAGGCGATATTCCCGCCTGAAGATTGTTGATTTTAGTAGCTGCCAAAAAGGTATTCTGCTCCACACTCACAATAGGCGGGACATCGGGAAAGCCATTGATAAGATCAGCTATGGATTCGCATGGCACCAGACCGCCGGTGAGCAGCAAGCCGGCAATATTTTTTCGTGAGGTTGAAGATACTGACGCAAGACACGCCACAATTACATCAGCCCTGTCCCCTGGAGTAATAATCAGATCCCCATGTTCTATTCTTGGCAACAGGTTTCTTAACTGCATGGCAGCCACATTAAAGTTGTGAACATGACGGGTCATGTGCCCCTTGCCCCAAAGCACGGAGCCATCAAGTGCTTTGACAATTTCAAGCATGGTGGGTCTGCGAAGAGATTCATCTTCAGGAATTGCGTAAAGCATCATATCTGCCGACATATGAGAATCTGAAAGACGTTTTATAATCTCTTTTCCGGTGAGTGCGTCCGTTCTGGTGATGATAATTCCGATACATATGCCTTTTCTTCTTTTTAAGGAGGCAAGGGCTGTCTCAACAGACTGAACAGTTTCGTCAACACTTTTTTGCTGTCCGCTGGCAACCAGTAGAACTGAACTTGAAATATTTTTGCTGATCTCCGCATTGATATCAAATTCAAATGATGCCGAGGCACTTATGGAGTCAGTACCTTCGCATACAATAAAATCACATTTTTCTTTGAGTGCATTGTATTTATTGATAATGCCTTCAATCACTTCTCCTTGCTTCCCATGTGATGCAAGTTCTGTGGCATCTCCAGTTGTAAAACCATACATTTCATTTACAGGAATTTTAAGGTCAAAATAGGACGCTATCAGTTCGATATCCTTGTCAACACCATCATTGTCTTGAACAATTGGTCTGAAAAATCCTACTTTGTTCATTTTTCTTAAAAGGAGTTCCATAACTCCAAGGG
>JADGBP010000320.1 GCA_015231395.1 Desulfamplus sp.
TAAGCAGTAGTTTATCGTCAAAATACATTTTGTTTTTTATACTTTGAGTAAAGAGTAGTTGTCTCAAATTTAATCTGCAGTCTGAATCAATCCGGAGTCTGAATGTTTATTTCCTTCCAATTGTGATTGTTTTATGCCATATGCTTAAAGGTAGGTAAAAACGATTCTGAAACGATTATACAACAAACAATAACCGGTGAAATAATGGAATTGACATGAAAGTTATAAGTTTGGCAAACCAGAAAGGCGGCTGTGGGAAAAGTACGATTATTATGAACCTCGCCCTTAACTTTGCTCTACAGAAGAAACGGGTTATTCTGTTTGACACAGATCCTCAACAGAGCAGTTATGAAACCATTCAAGTGCGTGAAGATAAAATTCTAAAAGTTGTGGCTGTTTATTCAGATTTATATCAAGCACTTGAAAAATATGAACCTTATTATGATTATGCTTTTATTGATACCCCTCCTCATGACAATGAGATTGTTACAATATCCATTGTCTGTTCAGATCTTGTTATAATTCCTGTTCAGGATTCTCCCTTGGATATCAGAAGCACCAGAATAACTGTTGAGTTAATTCGTAAGGCAAAAGAACTTAATCCTGACTTAAAGACCTATTGCCTACTGAGCAGGATTCAACCTCAAACCATACTGGCAAAAGAACTGGCTGAGATTTTAAAAAACCGATATGAAACAGAGCTTTTAAATACACAAATTTCAAACAGGGTGGCATATAAATATTCTCTTATATATGGAAAATCAGTCAATGAACTTTACAGTAACGATGCGTCAAACACTGAAATTAACAACTTGTCAGAAGAGATACTGGCAATTCTAAATTCTAAATAATTCGTCAAACCATTTTTAAACAAGCCATTGTTAAACTTGATTAAGCGAATTAAGATTATAATAAGGAATTTCATATGAAAAAGAAACCTTCACTGCTTGATATAGAGCTGTTTGTCCAGAAAAGAACCGATGAAAAAGAGAAAGAGTTATCAAAAATAGAAGCAGCTTCAGATGCTCTTGTGTTTGAATCTATAGTTACCCCTTCAGTTGCAGTTCATTCTCCCTCATCACCTACTCTGCCAACCGGGAAAGAGACAGATACAACCGGTTCAATAGAATATGAAAATAAGGTCAAAAGTGAGCCTGCACCAGCAAAAAATCCTATGGCAGCAAAAAATTCTATGGCAACACAAGAGCCTGTGTCAGCAAAAGATTCTATGGCAACACAAGAGCCTGTGTCAGCAAAAGATTCTCTGTCAACAAAAGGTTCTCTATTACCAAAAGATTCTCTTTTAGCAAGACATGAAAATACTGATACTGCTGTTTCTAAAGAATATAAAAATGATAATAATATGTATTCATCGTTGGAAAGTAAGCAAATATTTGAATCTCATCTCATTGAGATGGTTGATGACAAGTTGAGCAGCATCATTAAAACAACACATGTACAAAAAGATGATATCAACCGGCTTAAACTGGATATGTTTAAGATTAAAGAGCAGCTTAGTGTTTATCACTCTTTTTTAAGTAATCAGCAGAAAAAGATTTCAGACCTTGAAAAGATGCTTTTGGAAAACAAGACCGCTGATAATGCAGCTCATAGTGTAGTAGATAATAACTATTCAAAGCTGTTACTTAAAAATATAGTATGGCTTAAAGATGAAAAAGACTTTTCATCAAATGATGTGGCACGGCTTTTCAGGGCAGAAGGCTTCCAGGTTATCCATCCTTATGAAAACTGGGATGAAAAAGTCATTAATATCTTTTACTCCAAAGCAAAAAAAACTTTTTTATGATTTTAGCCTGAAAACACACTTTATCGTGAAAACACATTTTGTTTTCATGATTCGCACTAATTAATTAGAGATTAAACCGCATGAACTTCCCCATTAATTTTAAAGGGATAACCGAGTTGTTCGCTTCTGCCCATGACAACGGCAGAAATTTTCTTTATGAATATGAGGTTTATTCCCTTCTGAAATATTCCGGAGCCGAAACTCCTCCTAAATGCACGTTTATTCCCCGTGGTGCAAGACCTCTTGATGAGGAACTCAATGCCATTCCTGGTGACAAGGCTGTACTAAAAATTGTCTCTCCAACAATCATTCACAAAACCGAGGTTGGCGGGGTGAAAATTGTCGAAAAGGAGAGCGGTCGCATCCGTTCTGCTGTCAGGCGTATGCTTTATGAAGTTCCTGAAAACTATGCTTCATGGATTGAGCGGAGTGAAAAAAACAGGGAAGGAGCACCTCAAGAATACAGGGAACTAACTGGTGATGCTCTTATAGCCTCCATAAGTCGCGATTTAAAAGGGGTGCTTCAGGTTCAGTTCATGCCTCCTGATTCATCTGCTTTTGGAAATGAGCTGATTGTGGGCATTCGTAGTACACGGGAATTTGGCACGGTTCTCAGTGCCGGACTTGGAGGAACAGATACTGAGCTTTATGCCCAGCGATTCAGAAAGGGGCAGGCTATTGTTGCAGGTTCTACAGAGATGAACGACGGACACTCATTTTTTCAGATGTTTAAAAAGACCATCTCTTATCTGAAGATAGCAGGACTTACCAGAGGACAGCGACGAATTGTCACTGATGAACAGATAATTGAGTGCTTTGACTCATTTATAGCTCTTGCAAATCACTACTCACCGGCACGTTCTAATGCCCCGTTTGTTATAGAAGAACTGGAGATAAACCCGTTTGCCTTTACCGATTATCTTATGGTGCCTTTAGATGGAATGTGTCGATTCTCCCTCTGCAGTCATAATAAACGCATCCTCTCCGTTCATAATAAAAACAGCCATCTCATTCAAAAAAACGACCTTTCCATTCATAATAAAAACAACAACCACCTCATTCAAAAAAATAGTTGTTTCATTCATAAAATTGATAAACTTCTGCACCCTGAAAATATTGGTATAATTGGGGTTTCATCAACTCGCAGAAACTTTGGACGGATAATTCTGGATAATATTCTCGCTGCGGGTTTTGATCCTGATAAAGTAGTTATTATAGGCAATGAAGTAATATCTGGGATTAAATCAACGCCTGATATTGAATTTAAGCCAACGCCTGCACTTGAATTTAAGTCGAATCCTGACCTTAAATCTTTACCATATAAACTTGATCTTTTTATTGTTGCTGTAAGTGCGGTTCAGGTGCTTGATATCGTTGAAGAAATTATTGAACTTGATGCAGCACAAAGCGTAATGCTTATTCCTGGCGGTATGGGCGAAACAGAAGATAGTAAAGAGCGTGCACGTCAGGTTGTAGAAAAGATTCATCTAAGTCATAGAACAGAAATAAAAAAGCAATCCGAAGTAAAAGAGGGGCTGGAAGAAAAAGAGCAAA
>JADGBP010000321.1:0-1866 GCA_015231395.1 Desulfamplus sp.
CAATTGATGAACCTCAGAAGGGTAAGTTATAGGTGATCGTGGTTGTGAATATTTCAGGAGAAGGGAATGATAAAAAAATTACAGCCAATCTTATGGGACCCATTGTTGTGAATCAGAGGACAAAAGAGGCTGTTCAGTTTGTTTTCTCAAATTCATCATATTCCCATCAGCATGATGTCCTAAAGTCTCTTGAACAGCTTGTCGTATCTTCAGACAAAAACGACAATAAATAAAATAGTAAGAAAATAGGTTAAATAAAAGCGGCAATTAAATAAGAGCAGCAAAACAAAACAGGTCATATATGAATATTAAAATTGACCTGTTTGTTAAAAATATTTACTTACAATAATGGGTGGTTGTTTTCTATCATCTTTATGTATGTTGACCTGGTAATGCTTATGCATGTTATGTTCATCCGGTAATGCATGTTCATGTTCATCCGGTAATGTTTATGCATGTTGATCCAGAAGCAGTCCTGTCAGCTCATCCATCTTGTCTCTGATTTTCTGAATCTCTTCAGACGGAATCTGCCTGATGATCTCATTTGTATTTCGATCTTTAATTTGAAATACAATCTGGTTATCAGGCTCTTTAGTTACGGAAAAACCAAGGCTTGTCTGTAAATCATTCATGTAGTCATTCAGCTCATCAACCATTTTAGTTGCATCTGACAAGGATGTCTTACCTTTTGCATCTTCTTTTTCTTTTTCCTGAAATTTTGTTGTGTTAGTTTTAAGTTGAATGTTGTCAGTTTTAAGTTGGCTGTTATCAGTTTTAACTGGGGCATCAAGTTCTGATTTTGATACACCTACTTTGTCTTTTGATTGTGGTGACTGTTTCATTGGAGTTCTTAACGTAGATAACAAATCCATTGTGTCACCAGATTTCATTGCATTAATATTCATGACATCCTCCTCGAATTTATTTTGTATATTGATATGGTCAAAATTTTATATTGATATGGTCAAAATGTAAGCAACTTTGCTGTAATTATTGCGAAATTGAAAATCCTTAATGATAAATTGTTGCCCACAATTGTATTTTTCTAATGTGATTGTCAACATTTTTTTTACATAAGGCAGATATTTTATATTGCAAAAGCATGTAACTTAGTTTGGCTGACACCACTGTAGTTAGTGTTACCGGTTAACATGCCCAAGAAAGATCTTTTTTGTTCCTCGGTTGTGTTCCTGGCTCTTTGTGATGACTGTTGCAAAGATGCATCTTTTTTCCCCATAACATCATTTTCCCAAATATCCTTAAGCTTTGATATGTATCTTTCAGTCTGATTTATGATTTTCATGTCATTTGTAAGAGATACTTTGGGAAGCTCCATGAGTATGGCACTGTAAAGACCTCTCAGGAAATTAGTACTGTCATCTGTCATCTCCGGCTTGATAGATGCATTTAGCTCTGCAATGATGCCAATCACCCTGCTTAGATTTTCCCCGCGTTTCTGTATGTTTTTCTCCTCAATCCCCTGTTTTACAAGCTGAAGACGAAAAAGAGCTCCTTTGTAAAGCATCAGGATCAGTTGTTCAGGACTCATTCCTTCGTAGTGATTATTCATATATTTTTGCATACCAGCACTTTGTATCATTTCGACCTCCAGAATATTTGAATCTAATTGTTGGATGTTGATTTTATTATTTGGTTAATGTTTTTTTGTTTATATAACTTTTCGGCATGTTGCAGTGATTTATTAAGCTTTATTTTAACCTCTTGCATTCATAAAACTGCATTCATAAAACGCAAAGATTGATTCCTATTTCCCCTGTATCCTTTAAGAAGCTGTTTTCCTTTTGAACTGCGGTTGATTTTTTCCAACAAATCCTTTTTGATCTCTTCGAGCTTTGTGATAAGAAT
>JADGBP010000321.1:1963-3358 GCA_015231395.1 Desulfamplus sp.
AGACCGGTTGAACCGGTATATGAAGTCATTTTATCATACAGCAAATCTGCAAATCCTTTAGTCTTTGTCTCTGAATCTCCTGTAAAGAATTTTATTACATCTTCGGCATTGGAAGTGAGTGCTGACTGCAGCTTTTTGCTGTCTATTGAAATTGAGCCATCGTTGTTTGTTTCAAGTCCAAGGTCATACATGCTGGTAATAGTGCCGCCAGTCTTCAATTTTTGATTCATTAGACTTTTCAGTTCATCATCAATTCGCAGTACTGCACTTTCACCAAAAAGAACCCCTTTTTCACCAGTTTTGATGTCATATTTATTTTTGGTGTTCATATCTGTGGCAAGAGTGTTAAAAGTGGTTATTATCTCCTCCAAGTTTGTTTTGATCTTTTCAACATCTGACTCCACTTTAAAAGACGAAGAACCTGTTTCCTTTAGTTCAAGATTTATTCCTGAAACAACATCGGTTATCTCATTATTGGATTGTCTCTGATAATCAATACCGTCAACATTAAATCGTGCATTTAGTATTGAGTCATACGGTTTATAGATATCTGTCTCTGAATCAAATCCAAGTGATGACGCTGCATTGCTTTTGCTCCATACCATTTGAAGTTCATGCAGATTTGAGCCGTCTTCCTTAATGGTGAGTTTGTGGGTAGTATCATCAAACAGAACAGAAAATTTAGTGCCATTTGTCGATGCAGATTCCATTGCAGTCTTAATTGCCGATGCAAGATCATTTCCATTACTGTAACTGCCGTCTGCTATTGTTGCAGTTTTTTCCTCTCCAAGTTCACCATTTGCAAGTCTCTCTCTAAATACTATCTTATTGTTAGAAGCTGCATTTGAAATATTAAGTCCTTCACTTAAAGAAACTGTATTATCGCTTACAGATGGCGATTTGCCAGCTCCATTTGTTTCTGTCAGATTAAGCATTGAATGATATGATTTCTTGTAAATATCAAGTTCTGCATCAAATCCTAATGCAGAGGCAGAAGAGCTTGAACCCCACTCAATTTGAATCTCGTTCAAAGTTGCTCCATCTTCTTTTATGCTGAATTTTTTGGTTGTATCATCAAAAGAGACAGAAAATTTTGTGCCGTTTGTTGATGCACTTTCCATTGCAGTTTTAATTGCCGATGCAAGATCATTAGGATTGTTGTATGTTCCTGGTGCTATTGATGCGGTTTGATCGCTTCCAAGCGTACCATCTGCACGTTTTTCCCTAAAAACAATCTTATCATTGATAGCTGAAGAGATATTAATGGGTGTTGCAGCACTTATATCAACAGCTGAATCGCTTATTATCGGAGAATTGCTGTTCACCATGCTTATTCGGTTCTCTTCGCCTGTATTTTTACTTGAAAGAACTAATTTATATGGATTATCTCCAAAG
>JADGBP010000322.1 GCA_015231395.1 Desulfamplus sp.
AGAAGAGTTGAGCGAATATATTCAAGTGCGACCCACAACAGTGCCGCAGTCAGGGGCATAAAGCCATTATGAAGATATCGGATTCCAAATGAGAACAGAGCAGGATAGAGTGCCAGATAAGCTGCCAGAAGAAGCAGTATTGGCAATGCCAAAAACAGAGAAAGCTGCCCATATATACTTATGGTAGGCACAATCCAGTATATTAGAGACAAAAAATGGCAAAGACCCATGATAAATCCAGCCTTAAAAGCCTTTTTGCCATCAAGTTTATACAAAGACAAAGAGAGTAGCAATGGAACCAGAGCAACCCACGCGAGCCATGGGAGATCAGCCTTTGGAAATGAGAGCGTTAAGAGAAAGCCACTTAAAATAGCTGGGAAATATTGAGTAATTGAAATAAAATGGTTAGTAATTTTAGTGTTATTTATCATTAATTTTGTTTACGCCACTCTTTTGGACTTTGATAATTAGAACCTAAGGACCAGATACCACGAGAAGCCCTTTTAGCCTCTGACTCTGCATTACGATAACTCTTTATATTTAACTCCTTTGGCGGCGAACCTCTATAAACTTCTGCCATGCCAAGTTTTACCATCTCAAGATTTACAAGAGTGCCGTCTGAAGTAAGAATTTCTCCAAGAATCCTGTTATATCTATCAGTTCCATAACTTTTAATATAAATATCTTTTTTGCCGATAATTCGCGTTAAAGCCTCTTTTGCCTCACTGCTAAAAGGCTGACCATTGACCCTTATTCCTGACTTGCGGTTCTTGCCACTTCCTGATTCAGGTGCGTCAATTCCCACGAGCCTGAGCATTAAAGTTAAATTTGACCCTTCAACTTTGATGGAGTCTCCGTCATATATTTTAAGGACTTGAAATGTATTTTGATTATTTATGTGCTGGTTATTGCCGGAAAAGGTATGCTGTTTTTCTGAATTGGAGGAAGAAAAATCTGATTGGTTCTTTTTTTTTGAACTTTTGCTATCTTTATTGTCATTCTCATTATTTATATTTTCACTATTAATATTTTTATTATACGTGCCATCATTTTCAGAATTGTATTTTTCTGTATCAGAACCGTATTTTTCTTCATAGGTCTGAACATCTTTGACAGATGACGATGGCAGCACATTGCTGTAGTGCTGGATACCCTCATCATCTGTCCAAACAAATATTTCACCGCCTATAACTGGGGATAACCATGATACCAAGGCAATTATATTAAAAAATATATTAAAGAGAATTAAAAATAATTTGACCTGTTTTTTCAGTGCCATATCCCCCCATAGCTGCCACACGGCGTTTAAAACCCTCAGTCCTTATTGTTTCAAGAAGAATCTGAACCTTTTCAGTGTTGAAAAAACGGTCAGGAATCACCAAATCATACTCTTCTGTCACCACAGGAATAAAATCAAGATCCAATGCCCTGGCTGCCGCATGGATACCAAGGCCCGCGTCAGATCTTCCCGAGAGCACCGCCGCAGCAACGGACATATGAGTGTACTCTTCATTTTCATATCCGGCAATTTCAGATGCTTTGATGCCAAGAGTTTTGAGCTTGTAATCAAGAAGTATTCGCGTTCCTGCTCCTCCTTGACGATTTATAAAAACAAGTTCTTTATTTTTTAAATCCTCAATACCAACAATGTTTCTTGGATTTCCTTTGGGAATAATCAAACCTTGATCTCGCATCACCAGATTAACCAACCAGACTTTTTCATCAGGCAGATATTTTTTAATATAGGCGATGTTGTATGATCCATCTTCCATGTCCAGAAGATGGGCACCTGCCATATGACAAGATTTTTTCTTTATAGCCATCAGTCCGCCCATGCTGCCAACATGGCTTGATGATATACTTACACCCGGACGGGTACGGCGGATTTGATCAGCAAGAATATCCAAAGTGTTGTCATGGGAGCCGATAATCACAACAGTCTTTTTTATGGCAGACAGAGGGCGGATCAACTCAGCTTGCACTTTCTCACCTTCGCCGATCCCTTCTACATTAACCGGAATCCTGATTATGCCGTCAGCTTCAGTAAGCGTGGTAATGCTTCCTGCTCCCCTTGGCAACTGGGATGCAATGAGCCTGTCATCCACAGCTCCTATCTTGACTCTCAAAAACTCCTCCTGCCCAAGTTTGGAGGTAATTTTTCTGGCGGGTTCAATCTCTATCAAATACCTTTGCCTGTCGTCATTGTCTAATCCCTGCATTTTCAAAAGCAGCGGACCCGCAAACTGCTCAAAAGCCACAATAGCGGAAACCGGATATCCGGGCATTCCAAAAACAGGCGTATTATTCACTTTCCCAAAAAGAAGAGGTTTCCCGGGCATCATAGTAACACCATGCACATAAACCTCTCCAAGCGATGATATTACAGGTTTTGAAAAATCTCTGGAACCAGCAGATGAACCGCCGATAATGAATATCATGTCATATTTTTTTTCTGGCATGGATTCTGCTGATTTTTTTTCCGACATGGATTCTTCCAAAGACTCGGGCGTGGTTGCAGTCCTTACAGCATCAGTTATCAACTCTAAATCATCTTTAACAATCTCATGGCAATCAAAACACGCTCCATACTCCATACACAAAGCACCGAGTACTTCTGAGTTAGATTCTATAACCTCTCCGGGTAAAAGTCCGCTCTTCTGTGCCTCTTTCCATGATTTTAGCTCCGAACCGGTAGGAATAATAAGTACTCTGGGCAGCTTTCTCACTGTCACACTAAATACGCCTCCGGAAATCAAAGCTCCAATTGAATAGGAATTAATTTTGTGTCCTCTTGGAAAAATCAACTCTGTTGCAACAATGTCTTCGCCCATTTTTCTTACATGCTGCCATGGAACTGCCGGAGCATGAATTTCAATTCGTTGTTCAATTTGTTTTTCTATACTTTGGTTTGTATTTTGGTTTGTATTTTGGTTTGTATTTTGGTTTGTATTTTGGTTTGTATTTTGATCTGTATTTTGTTCTATATTCTGATCTGATTTATTCTTGTTATCTGATTGATCCTTGTTATCTGTGTCTTTAGCATCAGTCTGCTCAATAACATTGAGATGTTCAACCATAATGACCGCATCAGTGCCTTCTGGCATCACATGACCGGTATTTATCCAGAATGCGTCTTTGCCTGTCAAAAGGGATTTGGGAGACTCGTCACTTGCTCCAAAGGTCGTCTTTGCATTAACGGCAATGCCATCCATGGCAGCGGCATGAAAATTGGGCGATGAAAGTGCAGCTACCGCAGGTTTTGCAAGAATCCGCCCAAGAGCATCTGCGGCATTGATCTTCTCAAAATCATCATCAGA
>JADGBP010000323.1 GCA_015231395.1 Desulfamplus sp.
AGATAATTAAATTGGCAAGAGCACTGTAGGGGCAACCCTTTGTGGTTGCCCCTCAAAATTGAGAATGCCAAAATATTTTTCTGGAAGTCTATAGTAGAACAAAAAAACAAGGAGTATTTATGAGCACAAGGTGCATTTGTCTTACCAATATTTTCATAACAGATATGTTCTGTATGTTCTCCAAATTCTTCTACAAGCATCTGGTTCATAAAACGGATTCTACGATCAGCACACACAACAAGCAAACCAATATTACTTCGATTGATACCCTCCACAAGAGAGCTGTAACGCTCTTCTTTTATTCTCAGTTTTTTCTCCATCAATCTATGTTTTTGTGCTGTAATATCGGTAAAAATACCAAGTATTCCTATTGCCTTTCCATCTTCATCTCTTATAGGAGTCTTGGTTGTGTGAATCCAGACCGTCTGTCCATCGTTAATGTATTTTTCTTCAATCTCTTCAGCTATACCTGACTCAATAATCCGTTTATCATCTTCTCTGTATTTATTAGCCAATTTTTCGGGAAAAAATACGTAATCAGTATGTCCTCTTAATGCTTCAGGGGTTATACCCAAATCAAGGGCAAATTTCTGGTTACATGATACATAAACTGAGTTTATGTCTTTTACGAATATCTTTTGAGGAATATTTTCAATAAGAGCCCTTAATATTGCATCATTGTTTATAGAATTATTGTTCATAGCATCATTGTTCATAGCATTATTGTTTCTGATATTTTTATCAGTTGTTTCTTTTTTTTTATAATGTTGATTTTTTAAAATCATTTTCTATCTCCTTGAGATTCATGTTGTCTTAAATAGAGCGTGTCGCAGAAATATTTTCCTTTAATATTAAGTATTTAACTCTGGATATTATCCTGTGTTTGGTTGATTCTTCAAAAAAACAGCCTGATAATCGACCAAACCACCTGAAATATATGGTTTGAGTTCTGCGACACGCTCTAAATAACATGCCGACATCCGAAATTCTAAAAACTCAGCCCCGCAAGGTCAATTTCAAGCTCATACTCTGTTGAACCGGCAATATATCTTACCATAAATCCAAGTTTTTTCGAAAGTTTAAGCATCTGTCTATTCTCCGTAAGTACAACACCACAAACTTTTTGAAGCCCTTTTTTTGCAGCATAGGAGAGACATCGTTTGAGAAGAGATGCACCAATTCCTTTGCCATGCCATTTGTCTGCCAAAACAACCGCAAACTCCCCATTTTTCCCATCAGGTTTAAAGATAACTCTGGCAACTCCAACCATAACCTGCTCTTCACCTTTACCCATAAGTGCGATCAGAGCAATTTCCCGATCATAATCTATTTGGGTAAGCCGTATTAGCATACTATGTGAAAGCTGTTTTAAAGGTGTAAAGAATCTGAAATATACGGTTCTTGGGGACAGTGAGATAAAATGCTGAACCAAAAGTGGCGCATCGCCTGGCTTGATTGGGCGAATCAAAATTTTTTCATGGTCAATGGTCTCGTCTTCTGTCTCATATTCAAAGGGATAGCTGCTTATAATCAAATGCATTGGAGGTGTTATTTCCGATCTTTTAACCATTGCCTTGACACTTGTAACAACAAGTTCTCCATTGCTAACTATAATAGGATTAATCTCCAATTCTTCAATTTGAGGAAAGTCTGTGACTAAACGAGATAAACGGATCAACATATCTTCAATAAGCTCACTGTTTATTGAATTGATATAACGATATCCTTTTAAAACGCTTGATATGCGGGTCTTTTCCATTAACGCCCGTGCCAGAAGGCTATCCAACGGGGGCAGAGCCAATGCCGTATCTTGGTGGATATCAATCAGATCTCCTCCCATGCCAAAACGGATTACAGGACCAAAACCTTTTTCCTGTTTTGTGCCCATCATAATTTCATAATCTGTTTTTTTAACCATAGGTTGAATTGTAACTCCCATAATATGACTCTCTGAGGCAAGGTTTTCCACATTTCCCATTATCATATTTTCCATTATGGTTTTAATTGCAGATTCCACATCCTCAGAGTTTTTAAGGTTTAACATTGTGTTGTTATCGGATCTTTTGAAAATATCCACAGAAAAGGCTTTGAGAATAACCGGATAGCCAATATCATTTGCAATGGATATCGCTTCATCCAATGATGTGGCAAGTGCTGTTTTGTTAACCCTGATACCATATGTGCGAACCAGGTTTTTTGCCTCAATCTCTGTCAATACGGCATATTCCTTTTGTTCTAAAGACTTGTCAATAATAGCCTGAGCTTCATGTTGATCGATAAGAAGATGCTTGTCTCGTCTTACAGGAATTTGCTGGAGTGTCTCAATATTTCTGTAATATTGACAAAGATTCGCAAATGCCCTGATTCCACGCTCTGGAGTATCATAAGCTATAATATCACTATTATTAATACCATTATCTTTTACGACATCTGTTCCCCCCATCCACGCTGTAAATATTGGACATTTTGCTGTTTTCAGATAGTCAGCAAGCGAGAGGCTCAGTGTAGCCGGGTTCAGAGCTGTAGCAGGAGAGCAGACAAGAAGAAGGGCATCAGTTTCAGCAGCCTCTGCACATATGTGTGCGGCTTTAAGATAGAGTTCAGGAGCAACATCCCATGGAATATTAACCGGATTTCCTCTGCCACAGTTCTCAGGCAAAAACTTGTCAATATTCTCAATAGTCTGTTCACTCAGTTTGGACGGCTGCATACCATAGGAGCCAAGGGCATCAACAGCCATAGCACCAGCACCGTCGGAATTAGTTATAATTGTGAGACTCGAACCTTTGGGGCGTTTCTGTTTGGCAAGAAGCTTTGCACAGTCAAACATCTCCTGAAAATTATCTACACGAAGAATACCGGCTCTTCTGAACGCTGCATCATAAACAGCGTCTGTTTGTGATAATTTACCCGTTCTCCCAGATTTTACTACAATGATTGGCTTTACTCTGGAGACAGAACGTGCGGCACTCATGAAATTACGGATGTTTGTGATATTTTCCATATAAATCAGAATGCTATCAACATTATTCAGTGCACCTAAATAATCAATCATGTCTGCAAAATCGACATCAATCATTGAACCAAGGCTTACAGCATGGCTTAATCCAATTTTTTCCCGAATGGACAAATCCAGAATATAACTGCACACAGTTGCACTCTGGGAGAGAAACGCGATTTTTCCTGGCAACGGAGACAGGTGAGCACAACCTGCATTTAATCCTTTTGCTGTATTAATAATTCCAAGAGAGTCTGGTCCAAAGATACGCATCTCATATTTTCTTGAGATATCCATAATCTCAGCTTCAATGTTTCT
>JADGBP010000324.1 GCA_015231395.1 Desulfamplus sp.
GCTTGCAAGAGATATGAATGACCTTCTTCCCACTATTATTTCAAGATGCAGACACATTAGATTCAAACCCATTTCTCAGACAAAAGTGGAAGAGAGATTGATTCTTGAATGGAATGTTCCCCATTCAGTTGCTCAGATCGCTGCTAAGTCATCAAACGGGAATATGGAAAAAGCCATGATGTTTGCCAATATTCAAGATGGTGAAGCTCAACGTGATGAAGTTCAATGTGGTGAAGAGTATCATCAAAAAAACGATATGTCGCATGGCAAAACAGTTTCGGAGAAATCCGGTAAAACAATTACAGGAACAGATTGGGTCAGTCGGCGGCAATGGCTTCTAACTCAGCTTTTCAGTCTTGTCAGACCAGATAAAAACAGAGCATTGGGATTTTTATCCGCTCTGGCTATAGCTGAAAAACTTAGCAGAGAAACCCAACTGATACCAGATTCTCTTGTCTTGATAAAACTGTGTTTAAGAGACATGGCTCTGATAAAATATGACAAAAATCATCTGATTAATTCAGATTTTTTAGATGACTTGTCAGCAGTTGCAGATTCTTTACCTGACAATTATCCGCTCACCGCCCTTCAAGCCATTCATGAGGCTGAGACAAGACTTCAAAGCAATGCCTCTGTACGTCTGGTTCTGGAACATTTTTTTTTAAGTCTCATCTGTAAGGGTTGAATGGCAATATTCTCTTGTGGAAACATTCTCTTGTGGAACAATCTCGTATCAAAATAATCTCTGATCACAAAAAATAAGCAGCTTCGCTGCAATTATTGTGGGATTGAAATTCCTTAAATAATAAATAAAAGCATAAATGACGGCATAGGAAATACATTATGACCAAAATTGCGGGAATACGGTTTAAACCTGCCGGGAAAATATATGATTTTAACAGCGGTGCTTTTGTCCTGAAAATTGGTGACAGCGTAATTGTTGAAACCGAACAGGGTTTAGGGCTTGGCATTGTGACTGTGCCTCCAGAACCCTATGAAGATCCTGAACACAAGAAACCCCTGAAACAGATTTTTCGTATTGCAACTGAAGAGGATTTCCAAAAAAGGGAAGACAATAAAAGAATTGAACAAAATGCACACAATTTCTGTCTGGAATGCATCAGAAACCTTGATCTAAAAATGAATCTTTTTTCTGTTGAAAGCACATTTGACACGACAAAGCTCACCTTTTTTTACACGGCTGATGGACGGGTGGATTTTAGGGAACTTGTTAAAATGTTAGTCAAGGAATTTCGTATCCGCATTGAAATGAGGCAGGTAGGCATACGAAATCAATCAAAACAGTGCGGCGGAATTGGCAGGTGCGGCAGAGAGATCTGTTGTTCACTTTTTATCAATAATTTTGATCCGGTATCCATTAAAATGGCAAAAGAACAGGGACTTTCTCTCAATCCAACCAAAATATCAGGACTGTGCGGAAGACTTATGTGTTGCCTGACCTTTGAAAATGATACATACATTCATCTTAAGAGTGGTCTGCCAAAGCCGGGGAAAATAATAGAGACTGGCAAAGGGACAGGAAAAGTGATACGGCAAAATGTGCTAAAAGGAAGCGTATCAGCTCTTCTTGATGATAATACTGAAATTGAAGTCGATATCACTCCATGCCAGTGTAAACACAATAAATAAAAAATTGCTTCAATCTACCTTTCCACGCCAATAGAACGTGGTTTTAAAGTTCTAATAAATAGCATTCTAAAGTTCTAATAAAATAGCATCCCGGAGATTTTTATGACCAGCAGTGAAAAAGTTTTTTTTACTACCCCTATATATTATGTCAATGCCAAACCTCACTTGGGTCATGCCTATACAACCATAACCGTAGATGTTGCTGCAAGATACAGCAGAATGTGCGGTAAAGAGGTCTATTTTCTTACAGGCACAGATGAACATGGAGACAAAATTGTAGAGGCAGCAGAAAAACAGAACAAATCACCTCAAGACTACGTGGAGCAAATAAGTTCTCTGTTTAAAAACCTGTTGCCGCAACTTGATATCAGCAACAACGATTTTATCCGTACAACAAATCCGGCTCACATTAAAATAGTTGAGAGTCTTCTTACACGTATCCATGATTCGGGAGATATATACTTCAGCGAATATGAAGGAATTTACTGCTTTGGCTGTGAAAGGTTTTATCAGGAGCGGGAACTTGTGGATGGCAAGTGCCCTGATCATGGTACAGAACCAAAAAAAATAAAGGAAGCCAACTACTTTTTTGCCATGTCAAAGTATCAGGATTGGCTTATTGACCACATCAAACAGAATCCTGACTTCATTCGTCCAGAGCGGTATAAAAATGAGATTCTCTCTTTTTTAAAGGAACCTCTTGAGGATCTTTGCATCTCAAGACCAAAATCACGTCTAACTTGGGGAATCACCCTCCCTTTTGATCAGAATTATGTGACATATGTCTGGTTTGATGCTCTGACCAACTATATCTCCGCACTTGGATTTCCTGATGGCGATCTGTTTTCAAAATTTTGGTCAGGTGCCCAGCATTTTGTAGCAAAAGATATCATAAAACCCCATGGTATTTATTGGCCCACCATGCTCAAATCTGCTGGTATTGATATATACCAGAATCTCAATGTGCACGGTTTCTGGAATGTTAGCGGAAGCAAAATGTCCAAAAGCATAGGAAATGTTACAGATCCTGTGGCAGTGACTGCTGCATATGGGGTAGATGCATTTCGCTATTTTCTGATGCGTGAGATGGTATTCGGGCTGGATGCCAACTTTACGGAAGATGCAATTGTCCAGCGTATTAACTCTGATCTTGCCAATGATCTTGGGAATGTCTTTTCCAGAGTTCTTGCCATGAATCACCGTTACTTCAATGGACAGATTCCAAAGACAGACACAGTTGTGGAAAAAGAGAAAGAACTCTCCTTGAGAGAACCGGCGATCAATACCATTAATGCCTTTAAGGAGGCTATGGATCATAATGAGTTTCATAAAGGTCTTATTGCTGTATGGGATTTTATAAGCATTTTGAATAAATACATTGATACCACGGTACCTTGGGTTGTGGCAAAAGATGAAACCAGGCGTAATGAACTTTCCACAATATTGTATAATCTAATTGAGAGTCTTCGAGTTGTTTCTGGTCTGATTTATCCGGTTATGCCAAGTACTTCTATAAAAATGCAGCAGGTTCTTGGCATTAAAACTGTTGAAGGCAGAGATTTCAAGACTATTGAAGAAATTCTGCCATGGTATCAGATATGTGCTGGTACCAGTCTGGAAAAAACTCCAACACTCTTTCCAAGAATAGAAACTGAAAAAAT
>JADGBP010000325.1 GCA_015231395.1 Desulfamplus sp.
TCGTTGCTTGCAAATACTGCCACTTCAGCCTGAGACTGAACTGTGCGTACGAGTTGCTTTTGAAAGGTCAAGCTCAATTCGAGCTGGTTCTTGTATGCATACTGATAAGTAAATATCCCTGCAAAAAAAGAGAATGCAAGCAGACCAATAGTTACCTGAAACACTAATCTGTTTTGAAGAGTTCCGGTTAAGTAAATCATTTTCACCTGTAAATATAGACTTCCAGAAAAATATTTTGATATTCTCAACTTTGAAGGGCAACCACAAAGGATTGCCCCTACAATGCTCTTGCCAATTTAATTATTTGGAAAACTATAGATTTTAAAATTGTTGATTATCTTCAAAGTCTTTGATTTTACACAAAAATGTAGGTTATAACCGTTATCTGCAAGACGACAGACTGGCTATTCAAAACTTGAAAATCGAAGGTCTCTCTGTTAAAATACATTTATTTTGTTTAACAATATAACAAATTTATTCAGGATATAACAATGATAAAGTCAGACTCCAAACCAACAAATTCAGAACACAAAACAATCCGAACCGCCATTGCGGGAGCAACAGGTTATACCGGTGCCGAACTTGTAAAACTGATTGTGGGACATCCAAAGGCAGAACTTGCAGCAGTAACCTCACGATCATACGGAGGGCAATCTCTGGACAATATTTTTCCTTCCATGAGAAACATTGTAAATATAAAATGTGAAGATATGAAGCCTGAATCTCTTTTCGGGAGAATTGACTGCATCTTTTTGGCACTTCCACATAAAATTTCCATGCAGTATGCACCTGTTTTTCTTGAGAACAATATAAAAGTAATTGATCTTTCTGCAGACTTCAGGTTCAAAAATCTTTCGGCATATGAAGATACATACCAGAAGCATTCTGCTCCGAAACTGCTTGAACAGGCAGTTTACGGATTGAGTGAAATATATAAAGATGATATCAAAAAAGCAAATTTGATTGGAAATCCTGGATGTTATCCGACAAGTTTTTTGTTGCCTGTAGTTCCTCTTGTCAGGGAAGGTGTCATTAAAAAACACGGCATCATATCAGATTCCAAATCTGGTGTCAGCGGTGCGGGTCGTTCTGCCTCCCTTACCTCCCATTACTGTGAAGTAACAGAGTCCTTCAAGCCTTACAAAATAGGTGCTCACCGACATGTCCCTGAGATGGAGGAGATTCTTTCTGCTCAGACCGGCGAGAACATAAATATAACCTTTGTGCCACACCTGTTGCCCATGAGCAGAGGTATGCTGACCACAATTTACGCAGAATTGTCAGACAATATCGGGCATAAGACCGGTCATAATATTGAGCATGACAGCGATAACACAGGGCATGACAGCGATAACACAGGGCATGACAGCGATAACACAGGGCATGACGGCTATAATACAGGGCATAACAGCGATAACGCTGAAGATAAGGACGGTCATTCCGGACATAAGGGCTACGAAGCTATTTTGAATATTCTGAAACAATACTATGATAACCATTTCTTTGTGCGGATTCTTCCACAAGGAAAATTTCCTGATACTGCACATGTCAGAGGAACCAATTTTTGTGATATCGGGTTTTGGGTTGATGACAAATCCAGAAGAGTCATTATAGTTTGTGCCATTGACAATATTCTTAAGGGAGCTGCCGGTCAGGCGGTACAAAATATGAACTTGATGTTCGGCATGGATGAGAAAACCGGACTTGAGCTTATTCCCGGGGCAATTTAAATCATCATTTTAAATTTAAATAGCCGGCAGAAACGCTAAAAAGGCATAACTAAAAAGGCTTAAAAAGCATAATTAAAAGGCATAAAAAACTCTATGGTATTAAAATTACTTACAAAGATATTCGGGTCAAACAACGATCGGGTCATAAAAAAAATAATGCCCCTGATAGGACAGATTAACGAACTAGAGCCACAAATCCAGACACTTACCGATCAGCAGATGGTAGATAAAACCCTTGAATTCAAAGATCGTCTCTGCAAAGGCGAAACCCTTGATGACCTTCTGCCAGAAGCCTTTGCTCTGGTAAGAGAAGCATCTCAGCGTACTTTAAAAATGCGTCATTTTGATGTGCAGCTCATTGGCGGAATTGCACTTCACAGAGGCATGATTGCAGAGATGAAAACCGGTGAAGGTAAAACTTTAATGTCAACTCTTCCTGCCTATCTAAATGCTCTGTCTGGCAAAGGAGTTCATATAGTAACAGTCAACGATTATCTTGCAAAACGTGACGCAGAGTGGATGAGTGCCATTTATTGCTTTTTAGGTCTTCGAGTGGGTGTAATTATCCATGACATGAATGATGAGCAGAGAAAAGTTGCTTACAGTGCGGACATTACATATGGAACAAACAATGAGTTCGGCTTTGACTACCTTCGGGATAACATGAAGTTTGACAAAGAGTCGCTTGCCCAGGGAAACCTTAATTTTGCGATTGTTGATGAGGTGGACAGTATCCTTATTGATGAGGCAAGAACCCCTCTTATTATTTCAGGAGCCGCAGAAAAATCAACCAGTCTCTACAAGCAGGTCAATACACTCATTCCCTCATTTCAAAAAGATATTGATTACAAAATTGATGAGGAAGCCAAAAGCGTCACTCTCACGGAAGAGGGCGTTGCCAAAGGCGAAAAACTCCTTGGTGTGGAAAATCTTTATGAACCCAACAATATTGAAATTCTCCACCACCTGAATCAGGCACTAAAGGCTCACACAATGTTCAAGTTAGATGTGGATTATATTGTAAAGGATGATGAAGTTGTTATTGTAGATGAGTTCACAGGAAGACTCATGGAAGGCAGGCGTTACAGTGATGGACTTCATCAGGCACTTGAAGCCAAAGAAAATGTCAAAATAGCCAATGAGAATCAGACTCTTGCATCAATCACTTTTCAGAATTATTTTAGAATGTATGACAAGCTGAGTGGTATGACCGGTACTGCTGAAACTGAAGCAGCGGAGTTCAAAAAAATATATAATTTAGATGTACTTGTAATCCCTACCCACAGAACAATGATCCGCAAAGACACTCCGGATGTTATCTACAAGACCAAAAAAGAGAAATATGAGGCTGCAATAAGGGAGATTATCCAGCTTCACAAAAAAGGACAGCCGGTTCTTGTTGGAACCATATCCATTGATGTGTCAGAAGATTTGAGCAGACAGCTTGAAAAACGTGGAATCAGGCATACGGTTCTCAATGCCAAACATCACAAGGCAGAAGCGGAAATTGTGGCGGCAGCGGGTCAAAAAGGGGCAGTGACTATTTCCACCAACATGGCTGGTCGTGGAACAGATATT
>JADGBP010000326.1:0-1198 GCA_015231395.1 Desulfamplus sp.
TACAGGAACCGTCTCTTGTTCTCTCAAACCCTTTTGCTTCAATCGCTGTGCTGAATTGATTTTTTGCAAGACACTCTTTGACAGCAACCAAATTACGAGACTGGTTAAATTCAAGTCAATACCACCGTAAACAGCCTGTTGAGAACAAAGAGCATGACAAAGAACCTTCTTTAGAGATATTGGCAAATTATGCCAACCTCAATGTTGGCTCAAACAGAGGTGATTGCCATGTTATCCATTGAAAATGTTGCTCAAAAATATAGAAGTTTACGTCTTACGGCAATAGCAAATGGGCTTGGGTCAATAGTGAGTCAGGCTCAGGACAATGAAGTCTCTTATCTGCATCTTGCTGATATGCTGGTTGAAAAAGAGCTAAATCAAAGAAACAGCAGCCGTATTGAGCAGAACAGACGAAAGGCTGGCTTTCCTGTGTATAAGAGTTTAGATGAATTTGACTATCGTTTTCAAACTACTATTACAAAACGGGAAATCAACACCCTTTTAAACTTTAGTTTTATAGATAACAGGGAGAATGTTGTCTTTATTGGCTCTCCAGGTGTAGGAAAAACACATCTAACCATTGGGATAGGCTTTAAAGCTATAGAGGCTGGTTATAAAGTCTGTTTTAAGAGTGCTTTAGCTTTAGTTGAAGAGCTCGATTTGGCTGAATTACGAGGTGAGTTAAAAAACAAGCTCAATCAGTTGCTAAAGTTTGATCTACTGCTCATTGATGAGCTTGGCTATCTGCCCATGAATAAACACAGCACTTACAATTTGTTTCAGTTGATTAAT
Source organism: Desulfamplus sp. (assembly GCA_015231395.1). Taxonomy (GTDB): domain Bacteria; phylum Desulfobacterota; class Desulfobacteria; order Desulfobacterales; family Desulfobacteraceae; genus Desulfamplus. The sequence continues at coordinate 793 of JADGBP010000326.1, forward strand.
GCTATGTATGAGTTCCGCTCTATTATTTGTTGCTGTAAATAATTCTGTGCTACTCTACCAAAGTTTCTTGTGTATCTATATTTGGCTGTTTTTTAGGTTATTATTTCTTAAAAATAGATTAATATATATCTTTTTACAACATTTACTTTATTGATCAGAAGAAGAATTGAATATAATTTCTAAACAGCACGGAATTATTTACAGTAAGAACTTTTTTATCCAAAGAGGAGGGGGTAATAACTATTGATGCCAAAAGTAGAATATCAGTTGGAGAACTCTACGAAACCTATAAAGATTGGGCTGACGAAAATTGTAAAGAGTGTCTTGCAAAAAATCAATTCAGCACAGCGATTGAAGCAAAAGGGTTTGAGAGAACAAGAGACGGTTCCTGTAGATATTTCAAGGG
>JADGBP010000326.1:1241-3307 GCA_015231395.1 Desulfamplus sp.
ATAGACAACAAGAGTGGGTCAGATACAGTTCTGATCCACATCATAAAGAAAATTTAAGGAGATTTTTTTATGACTACAAAAGCAAGAAATGATTTATGCAGTAAGTTGAAGAATTTACCAGAGAATCAGAAAATAATTTCTGTTGTAAATGGAGTGCATTATTCGGAATTTGTAAGAATATCATCGTATTATGCACAATCTAAATATCCACAGCCAATCATTATAAAGGACTCTGAGATTGATCAGAACGTTGTTGGACATGCTGATTTTTTTGCTAAAGTTTGTATGTCGAACGTAATAAAAACTGATAGCAAACCAAAAGATACAACAGCTCAGGAGCCACTTAAAGAGAAAACGGAGAGCAAACCAGATGCTGAAGCAGATAAAGAGAACCTGATTAATATGAAGTTTCAAAGCAATAAAGATGACATTAAGATGCTTAATACGATTAAAAAAGCCAATGCTGTAGCTATTATTGATGATAGCCAAAACAACAAATATATCATTAGTGATGGCAATTGCTTTATTAATCTTAAAAAATGTCAAGAGGAGCAATTACCATGTTCACCTAAGTTCACAGATAACGAGATAATATTCAAGAAAGACGATATGTCTGTTAAAGCTCTGAAAGGTTATAATAAAGGATGCAAGAGAGTTGTATTAGAATTATATGATAATACACTTGAATATATTAGTTTTAAAGGTGTAACAAAATACTCTCTGTCGACTCAGAATATTGCAGCATATGAGAATAAATCTAAGGAGTTGTGTCTTTACAGCAAACACTTTTTAGAAATAGCAGGTAACAAAACAATTGATCTTAAAATAGCTCTTAAAGATGAAGACTACTGGCTGATAATTACAAGTGAAATCAGTAAACACATCAATGCAGCTGCCTATGAGCGTCTTCATATCGCAAGGATGCATACTTCTGCTGACTAATAAATAATAATTTGGGGGAAGGTAAAAATCTTCCCCTTTAAAATAAGGAGTAAGAAAATGGAATATGTTTATGTAGCAGGTGCTTCCGATGTAAGAGCAGAGAACATAGCATTGACTCAATCAGTTTCCAGACAAACAGACAATTACCTTTACAGCTTAGTGGACGGAATGAATAAAGATAATGCTGGATGTCAATCAATAACAAATGTTGTTGATAATATGTTAGATTGCGGCAGCCATTTTGATAATGGTAATTTGTTTGTTGATTCTGGAGGTTATTCTATAATCACAGGGGCTATTGAACCTGAGAATATTGGTTTTACAATAGATTTATGGTCATATGGAGGAGAGCATTTTAAAGATGATTTTGATTATCTGTTCAGTCTGGATATACCTTTAAGCCTTGAATATAAGAAATTAAATACCAAAACTAATATTTACAAATATAATAAAGACAGCTTATCAGAAATGGTAATTCTGCTTGATAAATTTCCTGAACTTAGAGAAAAAATCTTTTTTGTATGGCAGTTTAAAATGCTTCCCCAGTATGAGATATGGAAAACTCTTTATAAAGAGTTGGAACTTGAAAGATATATTCAAAATCGTGCAATTGGTGGAATGGTAGGACTCAGAGGCGTTACAGGTATAAAGTTTTCTCCTTTTATTGGAATGGTGTTCAGGTGCTTGTATGATTATATTAATGCTGATAATTACAGCAATGATTTCAGGCTTCATTTTTTAGGAATGTATAATAGATATGATCGTTTTGAAATAGCATTGATGGAGAAGCTATGTTCCTACTATTTATCCTACTATTTAGGCGATAAGAATATAACGGCAAAGTTCACTTATGACAGTGTTAATTTTGCTCACACTGCACGTATGAATCCTGAAATACCAATCTACTGTATTGATGGGGATAATATAGTGGTTTATGACAATGTTGTTAATGTTCCAGCAGATGTTATAAAAAAAGTTTATGAAGATGCCGGCTCTGAACTGTATAAAAATATACAACAAGAGATAGAGTGCCGCCGTCATGGTAAAAGACTTGATAATGCCTCATCATTTAGTCCGCTTAATATCCACAGCAATATGAATTTAGACAGATATTTTGAACGGCT
>JADGBP010000327.1 GCA_015231395.1 Desulfamplus sp.
TTGGTATAAAACTATCTATCAACCGTTCTGCTCGATTATTAAACGCGGAAATATTGTGGCAAAGTTTCCGAACAGAACCCTTGCGGATCTTTATGTATATATCTCTGTTGGGCATTGGAAACGAAAAAGCGGGATATCAGGCAGGTTTTTGTGAATATTAAAGTTGCTTCTTGGGCAGAATACAGGCTTTGTGTCGGTTTTTAGTATAATTTCAATATCTTCATTATCAATATTAAGAAGATGTACCGCAATGGTCAGATGGTCAAGAAGATCCAGATCTTTTAGATATTGCACAGGAGATCTTGAAGGGATGGGCCACGATGAAAAGTCAATACTACGCTCTTTTAAAAAAAGTGACCAGTTCCCCTTACCAGAACAGATAAATTCCATCTCGTCACAAGATTCTGCCACATGGATGGAAAATGGAAGATTTGCTGATTTTGACTCATATTTTAACTTTTTAAGAAGTTCTGGTGAGGTGGTATGTGGTGCATGTCCTGCAATTGAAAACATTTTTGTCGGTAAAATATCTTTTCCCGTTACAATATTTTTTGTCATTACGTTTTCTTTTGTGGTCACAATCTCTTGTGTCGTTGCGATCTCTTGTGCAATTGACATCTCTTGTGTAATTGACATATCAGGACAAACCGTTTTTGAATAGCTGGAATTTATAAGCGGGCTAAGCTTACAATATTCTTCTCTTCCCAAGTATTCATGAAACCATACACCTCCGATATCTGAATTTTCAAAAAGATCTTTTGTAATGCCAAGGGTTGATATCTCACCAGCAAGAAGGGTACCTGTTGCTGCCGCTATATCCATTGCTTTTCGGGCTTCCTTACAGAGCATATCAATACTGCACTGTTCTCTCTCTCTCAGAAGTTCCCTGACCCAGCCATTAAAGCCTTTGTCAAAAGGCACTTTTTTCTTAAGGGCAGAAAGTTCAAAATGAACATGGGAATTCACAAGAGCAGGCATCAGGATTCCCTCACCATGATCAATTATTCTTGTATTAAATGAAGGTTTTCCAGAAGAAATATCCACAATGATGTCATTCAAAACAGAGATATGACCATTTTCAATGATCTTCCAAGGGGAGATAATCACCTGCCTCGCCTTGTGTGTAAGAACCTTCTCTGAACCGTGTCTAACCGATATTAATTTCATTAATTTGTCGTTTTCTGAATAGCTTCTCCGGCTTTTTCGATGTCTTTCCCCACCCCTTTAACGGTATTGCAACCCTGAATGGAAAAAAGAATAAAGAACATCATAAACACTGCTATCATAATTTTTTTCATAAATTTCTCCAAATCCGTACGACCCTTTATAAATATTAAACCCTGAAAAATACTTTTTACAAAATCATATCTAAAAATTAACGTCAACTCAAAAAAAATAGCCGAAAAAATATTTTAGAAAGATTGGTGCAAACAATTGTAATTTAACAATTGTTTGTATTCTGCGACACGCACAATATAATATGCAAAAATACACGCTCAATAGAATATGCAAATTTGAAGCAAGGTAACAAGCAAATTTCATGAAATAACAGTTTCAAGTTTACAAAGAAACTAATCTGGAGTAAGAATCAGAAAAAAAAATAATGATAACTCAGTCAACACCCTCTACCCAAAGCAAGACTGATATTCATTAATTTGAGTAATTTACCGTAAAAACATATTTGGGCTTTCATCGTCGGGGTTGGTAAAACCTCCCTGCCATGAGTGTTTACCATGAAAACAAATTTGCTTTTCATGGTCGGGGGGATGGTCGGATTCGCATCTGACCATGGACGTTTACTTGACCGTGAAAATGGCTCATATTTTTATATTTGGGGATGATTGATACGCAATCATGCCCGTTTAAAACACCAAATTCTTCCCCTCCCCATCAAGGGTGGGGTTTCCATGGAATATATTATGAACGATACTGTTATGAGCGATACTGTTAATATTTCCCACTGGCTCAGAAAAAACAGCATAAAACATCCATACAAAAGAGCTGTGGTCTATCCTGCTTCAAGAGACCGTCATGGCAGGGTGCTCTACAGCCAGATGACCTTTGTCCAACTTGACACAGAATCTGATTACCTTGCTTATGGATTAAGAGATGCTGGAATAAAACGGGGAACCAGAACAATACTGATGGTAACGCCTGGGATAGATTTTTTCTGTGTCACTTTTGCACTGTTCAAAATAGGAGCAATACCGGTTGTGGTTGACCCTGGCATGGGCATTAAAAGAATGCTGTCCTGCTTTCAACAGAGTCACCCCGAAGCATTTATAGGAATTCCCAAAGCACATTTATTAAGGATGATTTGCCCCAAATATTTTCAATCTGTAAAAACCTGGATTACCGTGGGTACAAAATGGTTATGGGGAGGATACTCATTAAACAATCTTTTCAAAACTGCGGATAAGCCGTTTCCAACAGTTGCCACATTGCGAGACGAACCGGCTGCCATCCTCTTCACCACCGGCAGCACAGGGCCTGCAAAGGGGGTTGTATATACCCATAACAACTTTGATGCCCAGATAAGACAGATAAAGGAATATTTCAAAATTGGAGAAGATGAGATTGACCTGCCGACATTTCCTTTGTTTGCCCTGTTTGATCCAGCTCTGGGTATGACCGCTGTAATCCCTGACATGGATCCTACAAGACCTGCCCATGTAAATCCTGAAAAAATCATTGAAGCAATTGAAGATCATGGTGTCACAAATATGTTTGCCTCACCTGCATTGTTGAACAGGGTGGGACAATATGGCAGGGAAAACGAGATTCTACTACCGTCCATGCGTCGTGTAGTCTCTGCCGGAGCACCAGTCAGTCCTGCTAATATTGAACAATTTTCTTCCATGCTTAACCCTGACGTTGAAATTCATACCCCTTATGGAGCAACGGAAGCGGTTCCTGTCATTTCCATTGGAAGCCATGAAATACTTAAAGATACCAGAAAGCTCAGTGAACAGGGATATGGAATGTGTGTTGGAAGACCAATCTGCGATACTGAGGTTGTGATAATTAAAATCAATGATGAACATATTGGTAAATGGTCAGATGACCTTTTGGTTGCAGATAATGATGTGGGTGAAATTACGGTGAAAGCACCTCTTGTAACAAGAAACTATTTTCAAAATCCAAGGGCTGATCTATTTGCTAAAATTATTTATAAAAAATGACGTCTCTCTTCTTCCGGAACATCTTCTCCCAGTTTTTTTGAAGCCCACACCGCGAGTTTTTCCCTAAATATTTTTGAATTATGCCTGATATCTACAGGAAAGGACTTCT